>NZ_DAINNK010000078.1:0-22531 GCF_036735925.1 Povalibacter sp. | reverse complement strand
GGGATTTCCTTCGGTCACAGCCGGCCTCTGAAGAGTCAGGCTGAAGCCTGACCTACAAGCCTGACCTACAGGAAGAAGGCAGCACAACCAGCGTCAATGCAGCGCCGTGGCTCAGCGTCGCCGCCGGCGCGCCGCGCCGGGTTCGTCGATGTCGTAGTCGTCGATGTCGGAAAGCAGGGCGGCCGTTTCCTGTTCCTCGCGCCGCCGTTCGAGGCGGCGCAGCGCGGGCTCGCCGGCGCGCGGCGCGCCTTTCTTGCGCTTGTTGTCGAAATCGTCGAGCAGATGATCTAGCCCCGGATCATCCGCATCGGTGACGGCGTCGTCCTCATCGCCGTCGAAATCTTCTTCCGGCTTCTCGATCATTCTCAGCACCGATACAAGTCGATGTCAGAACCGCGGGCGAATGTGAAGGCGCGAAATATATAGAAGGAATGCGTTGGGCCTGCAAGAGTGATTTCCAAGCAACACTCGGCGAGCGCTGCAGCGGCGACGTCGCCCCGGAAACGTTTCAGGCAATGAGCTGATTGAGCTCGAAAATCGGCAGCAGCATCGCCAGCACGATCAGCAGCACGAAGCCGCCCATGACCAGGATCATCAGCGGACCGAGCAGGCCGACGAACGTCCCCAGGATGGCTTCCATCTCGCGCTCCTGGTTCGTGGCGGCGCGGTCGAGCATGGTTTCGAGTTCGCCGCTCGTCTCGCCGCTGGAGATCAGGTGGATCATCATCGGCGGAAACATTTTCGTTGCACCGAGCGAGCGGCCGATCGCGGCGCCTTCGCGAACCCGCGCTGCGGCCTCTTGCACCGCGTTACGCATCGGCAGATTGGTGACGACCTCGCCGGAAATCCGCAAGGCTTCCAGGACCGGGACTGCGCTCGAGGTCAGCGTCGCCAGCGTGCGGGAGAAACGGGCCGTATTCGTGCCGCGAACGACCTTGCCGATGAGCGGCAACCGCAGCAGGAAGGCGTGATAGCGCTGACGGGCCGCAGGATTCCTGAGCCAGCGATTGAACAGCCATGCACCCGCGCCGATGCACAGGATCACCAGCCAGCCCCAGTTGCGTGCGAAATCGGAAATCGTGATCAGAATTTCCGTCAGTACCGGCAGTTGCGCCTTGGAATTCTCGAACTGCTTGACGATCTTCGGCACGACGAACGTCAGCAGCAGGAACACGATGCTGGTGCAGACCACGAACAGCAGCACCGGATAGAGCATCGCGTTCAGCGTGCGGCTGCGCAGCTGCTCGCGGCTCTCGGTGTAGTCGGACAACCGTTCGAGCACCGTGTCGAGATGGCCGGACTGCTCGCCCGCTGCGACGGTGGCGCGATAGATCTCGGGAAACACGCGCGGGAAGTCGGCCAGGCCGTCGGCAAGCGAGTGACCCTCCAGAACCTTGGCCCGGACACCGAGGATGACGCTGCGGATACGTGGCTTCTCGGTCTGTTCACCGACGGCCTGCAAGGCTTCGTCCAGCGGCAGGCCGGACTGGACCAGCGTCGCGAGCTGTCGGGTCAGCAACGACAGGTCGCTGGCCGACACGCCGCGGCGCACGGTCCCGAGCTTGGCGCGTTGCTGCTTGCGTTCCTGCTGCGCGACTTCCGTGACCGTCAGCGGCAGCAGGGCCTGGTCCCGCAGCAACTGGCGAACCTGGCGCGCAGTGTCGCCTTCGAGAGTGCCCTTGCGTTCCCGGCCCGAGGTATCGACGGCTGTGTATTCGAAGGCGGGCATCAGTGACCAGCGGAAGAAGAAATAGCCGCAAAAAGGCGCAAGTTACGCAAATTCGGGATCCGGAACATTCTGAGTCTTTTGTGCCTCTTTGCGGCCATTTCTTTCAGTCCGACTCTTAGTCTTCCCGTGTTACGCGCAACACTTCCTCGATCGTCGTGACGCCCGAGGTGATCCTGGCGCGGCCGTCGTCGCGGATGCTCGGCGTCAGCGTGCGGGCGTGGCGTTCCATTTCCTGTTCGCTCGCGCCGTCGTGAATCATGGTGCGCATCGCGTCATCGATCATGACGAGTTCGTAGATGCCGGTGCGGCCCTTGAAGCCCTGCGCCGTTTCGACGCCCGGGCGATAGAGCGTGGGGGAGGGCGCGCCTTCGGGAATGTTCAGCAGTCGCCGCTCGTATTCGCCGGCCTCGTAGGCTTCCTTGGTGTCGGGATTCAGCACGCGCACCAGCCGCTGTGCCAGCACGCCCACCAGGCTCGATGAGAGCAGGAAGGGCTCGACGCCCATGTCGCGCAGTCGCGTGACGGCGCCGACGGCGGTGTTGGTGTGCAGGGTCGAGAGCACGAGGTGGCCGGTGAGCGAGGCCTGCACCGCGATGTGGGCGGTTTCCAGGTCGCGGATTTCGCCGACCATCACGACGTCGGGATCCTGCCGGAGAATCGCGCGCAGGCCGCGCGCGAAGGTCATTTCGACCTTGGTATTCACCTGCGTCTGGCCGATCCCATCGATGTAGTACTCGATGGGATCCTCGACCGTCATGATGTTGCGGGTGTTGTCGTTGATGCGCTCGAGCGCGGAATACAGCGTCGTCGTTTTGCCGGAGCCGGTCGGGCCGGTCACCAGCAGGATGCCGTGCGGCTTGTGGATGAGTTCATCCATCAGCTTCTGGGTGCGCGGCTCCATGCCCAGCGAATTCAGTTCCAGCCGTCCCGCCTGTTTGTCCAGCAGACGCAGCACGACCCGTTCGCCGTGACCTGCAGGAATGGTGGAGACGCGAACGTCGACGGCGCGGCCGGCGATGCGCAGGGAAATGCGGCCGTCCTGCGGCAGGCGTTTCTCGGCGATGTCGAGCTTCGACATGACCTTGATGCGCGACACCACGAGCGGCGCGACGGCGCGACGCGACTGCAGCGCCTCGCGCAGCACGCCATCGACGCGGAAGCGCACGACCAGCCGGTTCTCGAACGGCTCGATGTGGATGTCGGAGGCGTTGTCCTTCACCGCCTGCGTGAGGATGGCGTTGATCAGCTTGATGATCGGCGCGTGATCGTCGCTTTCCAGCAGGTCGGACGGTTCGGGAAGATCCTGCGCCAGGTGGGCGAGATCGGTGTTGTCCTCGAAGCCCTCGACCATCTGCATGGCCGTGTTGGTGCCGCCTTCGTAGTGCTTGCGCAGCAGCTCGTCGAACTGATCGCTGTCGACGCGCCGCAACTGCAACGGAATGCCGAGCACGCGGCGTACCTCGGCGATGCTCGCCGGCTGTGCGCCGGCGCGATAGACGGCGTCGGCGACGCCGCCTTCGATCTTCTGCACCAGCACGCCATGACGCTTGCAGAATGCGAACGAAAGCACGCTGTTGGTCGCCGGCGCGCTCGGGGCTGCTGCAGCAGGCTCCGCAGCTAGCGACAATTCGACGTCTGCACTCATGACGGATCTCCTGCGGACGGAAGCGGCTCGGCCGCCTCCCTCTCGATCTCAGGGATTGGGCGGTGGCGGCGCCGTTTCCGGAACCGGCTGCGCAGGTAGAGGTGCGGTCTGCACCGGCGGCTGGATCAGCGTCTCATCGGTGTCGGCCGCCGGCGGCGTCGCTCCCGCCGTCGGATCCGCATAACGCGAGAGTTCCTCGATCGGCGGCAGCAGCGGCTGACGCTCGCCCGGGAGCAGGTTGACCTTGCCGCCGCGACGCTGCAACTGCTGGTTGCGCATCACGTTGTACTTCGCGTTCGTCTCGATGGCCGCCTTCACGCCGTCGCGCAGGATGGTCGGCCGGATGAAGACCATCAGGTTGCGCTTTTCCTTGCTGCCGGAGCGGGTCTTGAACAGTTCGCCGATGATCGGGATCGCGCCCAGTACCGGCACGCGGCTTTCGTTTTCGATGGCGGCATCGCGGATCAGGCCGCCCAGCACGATGACGCCGCCGTCTTCCACCATCACCTTGGTATTGATGGTGCGCTTGTTGGTGATCAGGTCGACGGCGCCCGACGAGGCGGTGGCCGAGGGAGCGAGATCGGACGATTCCTGTTCGATCTTCAGCGTGACCGCGTCGCCTTCGTTGATCTGCGGCGTGATCTTGAGGATCGTGCCCACTTCCTCGCGCTGGATGGTCTGGAACGGGTTCACCGAACCGTTGTTGCCGCCGGTGCCGGTGCTGCTGTACTGGCCGGTGACGAACGGCACTTCCTGCGCCACCTTGATCTCGGCCTCTTCGTTGTCGAGCGTGGTGATCGACGGCGTCTGCAGAATGTTCGAGCTGCCGTCGCCGCGCAGCGCGCGCAGGATCACGGCGAAGTTGGTGCCGTTGTCGAGGAAGCGTCCGGCGCCGAGGGTCAGACCCGTCGGCAGGCCGGTGGTGGCGAGCAGTTCAGGATTGTCGATCGCTGCGGCGATGCTGCCGATGCTCGCGTTGCCGACCGGCTGGTTCCAGGTGCCGATCGGCACCGTGCTGTCCGAATCGGTGTTGCCGATGGCCCAGTTCACGCCCAGTTCCGAGGCCTTCGTGGTGGAGATTTCGACCAGGATGGCCTCGATGAGGACCTGCGGGCGGCGGATGTCGAGCTTGTCGACCACCGACATGATCGAACGCATGATCTTCGGCGGCGCCGTCACGATCAGCGCGTTGTTCTGCGTGTCCGACCAGATCGTGATTCCCTTCTCGGCTGCGCCGCTGCCGCCGCCTCCGGGAACCGGCGGTGCGCCCGGCGTCGCCTGCATGATGCCCGTGATCTGCTCCTTCAGTTTGCCGGCGAGCTGTTCCGCATCCGCGTAACGCAGATAGCGGACCTGGGTATCGCCGCCGGATTCGAGCGGGGTGTCGAGGTGGGCGATCAGCGCACGAAGCTGCAGCCGCCGGTTCTTTTCGCCCGACAGCAGGACGCTGTTGGTGCGGTCGTCGGCCACGACCTTGGTGGCGGCCACGCCGCCCTCCTGCTGCGGCCCCGCGGCCGTATATAAAGTGTTGACCACCCGCACGATCTCGGCGGCGCTCGCGTTCTCCAGGCGGATGATCTCGACTTCCTCGTCGCCCGCCTGATCGATGCGCTGGATGATGCGGATCATGCGGTTCACGTTCGCGGCGCGGTCGGAAATGATCAGCGTGTTGGAACTCTGGTGCGCCACGAAGTGCGCGCCCTGCGGCAGCAGGGGCCGCAGCGCCGGCACCAGGTTCGCCGCGTTGATGTTCTTGACCTGGATGACCTGGGTCACGATTTCGTCCGACGACGGGCTGACCTGGTTCGGCAGATCGTTGCCCGGCATCCAGCGCGAGTTCTGGGCCGGCACGATCTTCACGACATTGCCGGACGGCACGGCCACGAAGTCATGCACCTGCAGCACGGACAGGAATGCGTCGTAGAACGCGTCGGCGCTCATGGGCGTGGACGAAAGAATCGTGACCTGCGCGCGCACGCGCGGGTCGATGATGAAGGTCTTGCCCGTGATGGACTGCACGGCCTGAACGACCAGCGCGAGATCGGCATCCTTGAAGTTCGGCGTGATGGTCTGCGCCTGCTGCTGCGTCTGCGCCGACGACCACGTCAGGGTCATGGCGATCGCGCACAGCAGCGGGCCGGCCTTGCGGGTCGCGCGCGACGTGTCCCGCGGCGGTCTTGTCATTGCTCTCGTCATGCACAGTCCTTGCTGGTCACTGCTGCGCTCATTGTGATTCCGGTCCGCCGTTCTGGTTGATCGGCGGTGGCGGTATGCCGCGATTCGTCGGTGCGGCCTGCGGTGCCGCTGCGTCCGGCAACATCATCTGCGCCGTGTTCAGGCTCAGGTCCTGAGATTGCCCGTTGCGCTCCACGGTGACTGTGACGCGATCGGACGATCCCATGGTGTTGAAGATTTCCATGCCGCGCTGCGGATCATCGAGCGCGGTGCCGTTGATGGCCAGCACCAGGTCGCCGGGCTGCAGGCCGAGGCGGGCGAACTGCTGGCGATTGCGGCCCGGATACACGCGATAGCCGCGCTGCACGCCGTTCGCGAAGACCGGTTGCGGCCGCACGACCTCGGCGAAGGCGCCGGGATTGGACTCGGCGACGCGCCGCAGGTTCTCCTGGAATTGCGACTGGGCACGCGGCGGCGTCGCAGGCCGCGACATCTGCAGGCCGGCCAGGCTCTGCGTGGGCAGCGCCAGCGCTTCCAGGTTGCCGCCGCGATCCAGAATGACGCGATCCGGATACACGGCGTGCAGCTTGGTGCCGGGCCGCACCGCTTCGCCGACCGAAAACACATTCGCCGCCGCGGCCGACTCGCCGATGATCGCCAGTCCCTTCGCCGGATCGTTGGTGGCGAAGACGGCCGAGAGCACCAGATTCATCTGGGTGGGCGCGGCGCTCGCGGGGTCCACCGGCGCCGCCGCTTCTTCCTGTCCGAAGAGACTGGCGTCGGCGATTTTCTGAACATCGTTGCCGCGTGCTGCGACAGCGGCCGTGCCGACGGCCGGCGCAGGCAATGGAATCGCGACCGGCTCCTGGCGGTCGAGCAGCATCCAGGTGAGCTGCACGAGCTGCCACGCGATGGCGACGACGAGGAGGACGGTCAGTATCTGTGGCAGCGTGCGCGACGCCCGATCCAGCAATTGCTGTGGCGTCAGTTGTTCGAGGGCGCGCAGGCTGGATGAAATCGGCATTCGGGTATCGATCGTCGTTCCGGCGTCGTTGTAATCATGGCCGCGTGTGTCACGCCGCAATGGCGCGCCATCATACGGAGTCGCACTGGGGAGTCACAAGAGATTGTTCCCATTGATGAAAACGCTTTGCGGACCGTATGTGTTTGGCGTCACCGCGCGCAGCGGCCGGCAAGACTAGCGGGCGTTCGTGTCGGTTTCATGGTGCGTCGCGGGCGATGTCGCCTCGTCGGTGGGCCAGCTTTTGTTAGGTCAGGCTTCCCCGTGGGATTCCCTTCGGTCACAGCCTGGCACCTCAGCCAGGAAGCCGGCTGAAGCCGGCCCCACAGGGAAGAGATCCACGCCGATCGTCGTCGCTTCGCGAGCGCTTTTCGCTTGCAGGAACCGTAACTTAGTTGCGCGGGCTGCTGCCTTGTAATGTCCCACGTTCCCCCCTATAAAGAGTCGGAACCGATTTTCGGCAACGAACATTCCAGTCACTGCGGCGACGATGGCGGACGAAGGTACACAGCATGAACGTGGTCTGGTCACTGAAGAGGCCGAGCCGCGCCTCAAGCGACCGCCGCTGTTCCGGGTCATTCTGCTGAATGACGACTACACGCCGATGGAGTTCGTCGTCGACGTGCTCGAGAGTTTCTTCGGCATGGATCGCACCACGGCCACCCGCGTGATGCTCGAAGTGCACACGCGCGGCAAGGGCGTTTGCGGAGTGTTCACCTTCGAGATCGCCGAAACGAAGGTGGCACAGGTCACTACGTATTCCCAGCAGCACCAACATCCGTTGTTGTGCACGATGGAAGAGAACTGAGACACCGAAGTGTTAAGCAGCGAACTTGAAATCTGTCTCAACGAGGCCTTCCAGGCAGCCCGCGAAGCGCGTCATGAATTCATGACCGTCGAGCATCTGCTGCTCGCCATCGTCGATACCACCAAGGTCCGCGAAATCCTCCGTGCCTGCGGCGCCGACGTCGTGCGGCTGCGCAAGGATCTGAAGGAATTCATCGACCAGACCACGCCCCGACTGAAGGAAGACGACGACCGCGAAGTCCAGCCGACGCTCGGCTTCCAGCGCGTGCTGCAGCGGGCCGTGTTCCATGTGCAGTCGAGCGGCAAGAAGGAAGTGACCACCGCCAACGTGCTGGTCGCGATCTTCAGCGAGAAGCACTCGCACGCGGCCTACCTGCTGTCGATGCAGGATGTGGCGCGCCTGGACGTCGTCAACTACATCGCGCACGGCCTGTCGAAGATCGCCGAGGATCGCCCGGAGAAGGACGAGTCGGTGGCCGCGGCCGAAACCGAGCGTGAAGGCGAGGGCGGCACGGCCCTGGAAAAGTACGCGACCAATCTGAACAAGCTGGCGCAGGAAGGCCGCATCGATCCGCTCATCGGCCGTCGGGTCGAGATCGAACGCACCATCGAGATCCTGTGCCGCCGTCGCAAGAACAATCCGCTGTATGTCGGCGAAGCCGGCGTCGGCAAGACGGCCATCGTCGAAGGTCTCGCCCGCCTGATCGTGGAAGAGAAGGTTCCCGACGTGCTGGCCGACTGCACGGTGTTTTCGCTCGACATGGGCTCGCTCATCGCCGGCACCAAGTACCGCGGCGATTTCGAGAAGCGCCTGAAAAGCGTGCTCGCGGAGCTGAAGAAAACGCCGGGCTCGATCCTGTTCATCGACGAGATCCACACCGTCATCGGCGCCGGCGCGGCTTCCGGCGGCGTGATGGACGCCTCCAACCTGATCAAGCCGGCGCTCGCCAACGGCGAACTGCGCTGCATCGGTTCGACCACCTATGCCGAGTACCGTGGCATCTTCGAGAAGGATCACGCGCTGGCGCGCCGTTTCCAGAAGATCGACATCGTCGAGCCGTCGGTGACCGAGACCATCGAGATCCTGCGCGGCCTGCGCTCGCGCTTCGAGGAGCATCACGGCGTGCAATATGCCGATGACGCGCTCATCGCAGCCGCCGAACTCGCGGCGCGTCACATCAACGATCGCCAGTTGCCCGACAAGGCCATCGACGTCATCGACGAAGCCGGTGCGCGCCTGCGCCTGAAGCCGGAAGGCGAACGTGAAACCACGGTGACGACGCAGATGATCGAAGACGTCGTCGCCCGCATCGCGCGGATTCCCGCCAAGAACGTGTCGAAATCCGATCGCGACGTGCTGCGCAATCTGGAGCGCAACCTGAAGCTGGTCATCTATGGCCAGGATCCGGCGATCGACACGTTGGCTGCGTCGATCAAGATGTCGCGCTCGGGTCTGGGCGACCAGCGCAAGCCGGTCGGTTCGTTCCTGTTCGCAGGGCCGACGGGCGTCGGCAAGACCGAGGTCACGCGGCAGCTCGCCATTGCGCTCGGTGTCGAACTGATCCGCTTCGACATGTCCGAATACATGGAGCGTCACACCGTGTCGCGGCTGATCGGCGCACCGCCGGGCTACGTCGGTTTCGACCAGGGCGGCCTGCTCACCGAAGCCATCAACAAGCATCCGCATTCGGTGCTGCTGCTGGATGAAATCGAGAAGGCGCATCCGGACGTGTTCAACCTGCTGCTGCAGGTGATGGACCACGGCACGCTCACGGACAACAACGGCCGCAAGGCGGATTTCCGCCACGTCGTGATCGTGATGACGACCAACGCCGGCGCGTTCGAAATGAACCGGCCTTCGATCGGCTTCACGCAGCAGGATCACACCACCGACGGCATGGAGGCGATCCGCCGCATGTTCTCGCCGGAGTTCCGCAACCGTCTCGATGCCGTCATCCAGTTCAGCGCGCTCGATCCGCGCACCATCCAGCGCGTCGTCGACAAGCTGCTGGTCGAAGTCGAAGCCCAGCTGGAACAGAAGGGCGTGCAGCTCCATGTCGACGATTCGGCGCGCGAATGGCTGACCCGCAATGGCTATGACGTGAAGATGGGTGCGCGGCCCATGGCGCGCGTGCTCCAGGAAAGCATCAAGCGCCCGCTCGCCGAGGAACTGCTGTTCGGCAAGCTTGCCAACGGCGGCCATGCCTTCGTGACCGTAGGCGCAGACGACAAGCTGAAGGTCGAAGTGCGGGCGGACAGCGAGCAGCCGCTGCTGGAAGGCAGCTGATCCTCTCTTGTCTTGCTGTGGGGCCGGCTTCAGCCGGCTTTCCGGAAGTCAGGCTGTGACCGAAGGGAATCCCATGGGAAAGCCTGACCTACACAAGATAAAGAAAAAGGCCGGCATTGCCGGCCTTTTTCATCATGTTCGTCGCGTTTCAGCGTCCGCGGTAGACGATACGTCCCTTGGTGAGATCGTAAGGCGTCAGCTCGACAGTGACCTGGTCGCCGGTGAGGATGCGGATGTAGTTCTTGCGCATCTTTCCCGAGATATGCGCCGTCACCGTGTGGCCATTGGTGAGCTGCACCCGGAAAGTGGTGTTCGGAAGCGTGTCGACGACACGACCTTCCATCTGAATTGCATCCTCTTTGGCCATGCACTCTCTGTGAAATTACCCGGGGCGGGGCCCGGAAGCGCGCGAATTGTGCATAAAGGGCGACCCCATTGCAATGAAGCCACAGCGAGCGCAGACGCGCGGCACGAACCGCGCGGGAAGTGTCTGACACCGGTTTCAGGTCGTTGCAGCGAGACAACGTGAGCCCCAGAGTCCCGCCGGTCGATCGCTCGTCGTGTGTTCGGCCAGTTGCTGGATGAACCGGTTGCGGGGGATCAGCTGTGCACCAAGACTCATCAGGTGCGGTGTGGCCATCTGGCAGTCGATCATGTGGAAGTCGCGCGCAACGAGTTCGCCGCACAGACGGCTCATGGCGACCTTGGAGGCATCGCGTTCGAGACTGAACATGGACTCGCCGAAGAACATGCGACCGACGGCCACGCCGTACAGTCCGCCGACCAGCCGTCCCTCGTACCAGGTCTCGACCGAATGGGCGTAGCCCTGTTCATGCAATGAGACGTACGCCGCCTGCATTTCCGGCGACAGCCAGGTGCCGCCCGGACGCACCGCGACGCTTCCGCAGGCCTGGATCACGGACGTGAAAGCCGTGTCCAGACGGGTTTCGAACCCCTTGTTCCGCAGGGTTTTCGCCAGGCTTCGCGACAGCTTGAATTCACCCGGGAAGAGCACGGCCCGCGGGTCGGGGCACCACCACAGGATGGGCTGGCCCTGCGAATACCAGGGAAAAATGCCGCGGCGGTAGGCGGCGATGAGGCGATGGGGGGAAAGATCGCCGCCCGCGGCCAGCAGGCCGTCGGGTTCGCGCAGGGCACGATCCACCGGCGGAAACGTATCCGGCGAATCGCGCTCCGACAGCCAGACGATGGAGCCTCTCACGATGAACTCCGTCAGAAAGCAGGTGGTGAGCGGAGTGTTGCACAGGCGTGCGGGAGACGGGAAATCCTCATCTTCCTGTAGGTCAGGCTTCAGCCTGACTTCCTGTCAAGAGTCAGGCTGAAGCCTGACCTACAGGGAGTCGGGCCTCTTGAACGGCACGTGCTCGCGAACGTTCTCCGCATACTGATCGACGGCCTCGCGCTCTTCGGTCAGGTAGTCGTCGATGGCGCGACGGAACCGCGGGTCCGCGATCCAGTGCGCCGACCAGGTGGCGGTCGGCTCGAAACCGCGGGCGACCTTGTGTTCGCCCTGGGTACCGGGTTCGAAGTGCTGCAGTCCATGCTCGATGCAGTATTCGATGCCCTGGAAGTAGCAGGTTTCGAAATGCAGGCTGTCGAAATTGGCGGCCGCACCCCAGTAACGACCATAGAGCGTGTCGTGACTGCGGAAGCAGATGGCGGCGGCGATCGGTGTGTCCTGCAGCATCGCCAGCTTGACCACTATCGCCTCGGGCAGCGTGCGCGACAGGGTCTTGAAGAAGGCAGCATTCAGATAATGCTCGTGGCCGTGCATCGCGAAGGTGCGGGCCGAGAAGGCGAAAACGATGTCCCACAGCGGATCTGAAATCTCGCCGCCGGACAGCGTCCGGTAGGTGACGCCGCCTTCGCGCACGCGACGTCGTTCGCGCAGCGCCTTCTTGCGCTTGTCTGCGCGGAACGTGGCGAGGAATTCCTCGAAGCTGCCGTAGCCGCGGTTATGCCAGTGAAACTGGCAGTCCTGTCGCAGCAGAAAGCCGTTCTCGCGCAGGACATCGCGATCGGTTTCGGTAACGAATACGGCATGAGCCGACGACAGCGAATGCTCGCGGGCATGGTCGACGATGGCTCGCGCCAGCGCCTGTCGCGTTGTCGACGCGTCGACGCCCGGTGCGACCAGCAATCGCTGCCCCGTCGCCGGCGTGAACGGCGGCATGCTGACGAGTTTGGGGTAGTAGTCGAGCCCGGCCTGCGTATAGGCGCGCGCCCAGCTCCAGTCGAAGACGAATTCGCCCCAGGAGTGCGTTTTCAGAAACAGCGGTGCAGTCCCGGTCAGTGCGCCGGCGTCGTCTTCCAGCAGCAGGTGATGGGGGATCCAGCCGGTGGCCTCGCCGACGCAGCCCGTCGTTTCGAGTGCTGCGAGAAATTCGTGACGCAGGAAGGGCGCCTGCGTCGTATTCAGCGCATTCCATTGCGCTGCCGGAACGCGGTCGATCGACTTCAGGAACCGCGTTCGCATGTCGCCGCGAATCGACCGTCAGTGCTTCTTCGCGGCATCGAACTGGTCGAGATACTTGTCGGCATCGAGCGCCGCCATGCAGCCCGTACCGGCGGACGTGATCGCCTGGCGATAGACGTGATCGGCGACGTCACCGGCGGCGAATACGCCGGGAATGCTGGTCTGCGTGGCGTTGCCGTTGATGCCCGACTGCACGACCAGGTAGCCGTTCTTCATTTCGAGCTGATCGACGAACAGCTGCGTGTTCGGCGCGTGGCCCACGGCGATGAAGACTCCCGACACGTCGAGATCGTTCTTGAGCTTGCTGGTCGTTCCGGCGATGCGCAGGCCCGTGACGCCGCTGTCGTCGCCGAGCACTTCGTCGACCGTGTGATTCCACAGGATCTTCACCTTGCCTTCGCGCTCGCGCTCGAACAGGTGGTCCTGCAGGATCTTTTCCGAGCGCAGCGAATCGCGGCGATGCACCAGCGTGACGTGCGAGGCGATGTTGGAGAGATACAGCGCTTCCTCGACCGCCGTATTGCCGCCGCCCACCACCGCGACCTTCTGGTTCTTGAAAAAGAAGCCGTCGCAGGTCGCACACGCGGATACGCCGCGACCGCGGAATGCCTCTTCCGAAGGCAGTCCCAGATACTTGGCGGTCGCGCCCGTGGCGATGATCAGTGCGTCGCAGGTGTAGACGCCGCGGTCGCCTTCGAGCCGGAACGGACGCTGTTTCAGATCGACCTTGTTGATGTGATCGTTCACCACTTCGGTATTGAAGCGCTCGGCGTGTTTGCGCATGCGCTCCATCAGTCCGGGGCCGGTCAGGCCGTGCGGATCGCCGGGCCAGTTGTCGACTTCGGTGGTGGTCATGAGCTGGCCGCCTTCTTCCAGTCCCGTGATGAGCAGCGGCTTGCGGTTGGCGCGCGCTGCATACACCGCAGCGGCGTAACCCGCCGGGCCGGAGCCCAGGATCAGGACGCGGGAGTGACGGGGAGTGCTCATGTATCATCCACCTCGAATTTCAGACGTTCGTTTCATGTCAGGCACGCATTGTCCGCTCGGGTCTCGAGCAGCGTCGGTTCGACGGCTGGCGAGGGGAGGCAGGCTGCGGCGAGTCGGCGCCATGGTAAGTAATGACTTACGTGGCGGCAAAATAGACTGCTTCGATGGCCCGGATCGAGGCGCCCGCGGGAATCACTGAAATTCCCGACAGCAGAGGCCACCGACGAGCCGGTCGTGTCGTCGGAAGATTCATATAGATCATCAAGCTACAGGTATAGTCTGAAGTCGGTTATCGGACGATCGCAAGAAGGCACCCGCATTGGCAAGTACAGCTCCCGCCCGCAGCAGCAACGCACGCGGCAACACGCGTCTCGGATCGACGGTCGTGCGATCCCTGCGCGAGGGTGCGCTGTGGGTGTTCGGTGCGCTGGCGTTGATCGTGCTCGCGGCCCTGCTCAGCTACGACCGCAACGATCCTTCCTTCGCGACCACCGGTGAGCCCGGGCCGATCTCCAATGTCATCGGTCCGTTCGGCGCGCATCTGGCCGGCCTGCTGGTGATGCTGTTCGGCGCGCCGTCGTTCCTGTTCCCGATCATGATCGGCTTCGCCGGCTGGCTGCTGTACCAGGATCGCAGCAAGGAAGATGCTCCTTCGCGCGCGACGCTGGCGTTCCGTGCGACCGGTTTCTTCCTGACGCTGATCACGAGCTGCGGACTGGCCACGCTGCATTTCAGCGCCAGCGACTATCCGAGTTCGGCCGGCGGCGTGCTCGGCGAGTTCGCGGGAACCGGATTACAGGGCAGCCTGAGTTTCCTCGGCGCAACGCTGCTGCTGCTGGCGCTGTGGCTCGCCGGCGTGTCCCTGTTCGCCGGCGTTTCCTGGATCGAGATCATGGACCGCCTCGGTCGCGCGACCTTGCGACTGGTCGAATGGGCCAGCGGCAGGATCAGCGATGCCCGCGAGATCAAGCAGGGCCGCGACGTGAAGGAAGCGCGCTCCGAAGTCATCCGCGAAGAGAAGAAGCGGGTGGCGAATCGTCCGCCGCCCAAGATCGAGCCCGTCGTGCCCAAGGTCGAGAAGAGCGAGCGCGTCGAGAAGGAAAAGCAGGTTCCATTGTTCGACAAGCCGACGTCGAAGGAACTGCCCCCGCTGTCGCTGCTCGACGATGCGCCGCCGCAGACGGCCGGTTACTCGGCGGAAGCGCTCGAAGCCATGTCGCGCCTGGTCGAACTCAAGCTGCGCGACTTCGGTGTCGAAGCTGAAGTTGTGGAAGTGCATCCGGGGCCGGTGATCACGCGCTTCGAACTGCGTCTTGCGCCCGGCGTGAAGGTCAGCCAGATCACCAATCTCGCGAAGGATCTCGCGCGTGCGCTGTCCGCGATCAGCGTGCGTGTCGTGGAAGTGATTCCGGGCAAGTCGACGGTCGGCCTGGAGATCCCGAACGAGAAGCGCGAACTCGTGACGCTCGGCGAAATCATCAAGTCCAGGACCTACGACGAGATGACGTCGTCGCTGGCGCTCGTGCTGGGCAAGGACATCGCCGGTCACCCGGTCGTCGCCGATCTGGCGCGCATGCCGCACCTGCTGGTCGGCGGCACGACGGGCTCCGGTAAATCGACGGCGGTGAATGCGATGGTGCTGTCGCTGCTGTACAAGGCGACGGCCGAGCATGTCCGCATGATCATGATCGATCCGAAGATGCTGGAACTGTCCGTGTACGAGGGCATTCCGCATCTGCTGGCGCCCGTCGTCACCGACATGAAGGAAGCCGCCAACGCGCTGCGCTGGTGTGTCGCGGAGATGGAACGTCGCTATCAGCTCATGGCCGCGCTCGGCGTGCGCAACCTCGCGGGCTTCAATCGCAAGATCAAGGAAGAGCAGGAGGCCGGCCGGCCGATCCGCGATCCGCTGCTGATGAAGCACCTCGGCCCCGAAGGCAGGCCGGAAGACATCCCGCTGTTGGAACCGTTGCCGTTCATCGTGGTCATTGTCGATGAGCTCGCCGACATGATGATGATCGTCGGCAAGAAGGTGGAAGAGCTGATCGCACGACTCGCCCAGAAGGCGCGTGCCTCGGGCATTCACCTGATCCTTGCCACGCAGCGTCCGTCGGTCGACGTCATCACCGGCCTGATCAAGGCCAACATTCCGACGCGTATCGCGTTCCAGGTTTCTGCAAAAGTGGATTCGCGCACGATTCTCGACCAGATGGGCGCCGAACAGCTGCTCGGCCACGGCGACATGCTGTTCCTGCAGCCCGGCACTTCCGTGCCGGTGCGCGTGCACGGCGCGTTCGTTTCCGATGCCGAAGTGCATCGCGTCGTCGGCGGACTCAAGGGCTCCGGCCCGCCGACCTACGTCGATGAAATCCTGAGCGGACCGTCGACGCCGATTCCCGGCTTGCCGGGTGAAGGCGGCGAAGGTGAGGGTGGCGAAGGCGGCGACGGCGAACAGGATCCGCTCTACGACCAGGCGGTGCGCATCGTGCTCGAAAGTCGCAAGGCCTCGATCTCCGGCGTGCAGCGTCGTCTCAAGATCGGCTACAACCGCGCCGCGCGAATGATCGAAACCATGGAAACCGCCGGCCTGGTCGGGCCGTTGCAGTCGAACGGTTCGCGCGAAGTTCTCGCTCCGGCACCGCCGGAGGAATAGTCCCGCCCCCTTCAGGAATTCATGACCATCCAATCCTTCGCACGGCGCACGATCGCTGCGCTTTTTCTGTCTCTTGCCATCGCCAATGCGCAGGCTGCCGACGACGGTTACCAGCGCGTCGATCGCCTGCTCGGCAACCTGCAGAGCCTGCAGGCCGACTTCAAACAGACGCTCACCGACAGCAAGGGCGAGGTGACGGAGCAGTCGAGCGGCACGATCGCGATTCGCCGTCCGAACCGCTTCCGCTGGGAATATCGGCTGCCGCACGAGCAATTGATGGTGGCTGACGGCACGCGCATCTGGCTGTTCGATCCGGATCTGGAGCAGGTCACGGTGCGTCGCATGGGTGATTCACTGTCTGCAACGCCGGCGATGCTGCTGAGCGGCGACGGCAAGCTGGCGGACAATTTCACGGTAACGAAGACGAGTCAGGATGCGGCGGCGCAGTGGGTGATGATGGAGCCGAAGCGCAACGACACGGACTTCAAATGGGTGCGGCTCGGCTTCGCCAGCGACGTTCTCAAGTACATGCAGCTCGCCGACAAGCTCGGACAGATCACGACGCTGGAATTCGACAACGTGCAGAAGAATCCGTCGCTCGATGCCTCGCTGTTCGTCTTCGAAGTACCGGAAGGCGCAGACGTCATCGGCGATGCCGGCACTGCGGCGAGTGCGCCTTGATGCTGCAGGTCCGCTATCCGCGTTTCTGGCTCGTCATCGGCTGGCTCGGCATCGCCGCCGCGGTGATCGTCTGTCTCGTGCCCGGCAACGAATTGCCGAGCACCGGCATGAGCGACAAGACCGAACACTTTCTCTGCTACGCCACCTTGACGTGCTACTTCGCCGGCCTGTATCCGCGCTCGCGCTACTGGGTGATCGCGACCGGCCTGATCCTCCTGGGCATCGCCATCGAGTTCGCGCAGAACGCGATGCATCTGGGACGCATGGGCGACGTTCGCGATGTGATGGCGAACACCGTCGGCGTCGCGATCGGCCTGATCCTGTCCCTCGCTGGCGTCGGTCGCTGGACGCAATGGATCGAATCGCTGGCAGGTATTCGTGCGCCCGCCCGACCCGAGTGACCCTGTTCCGAGTGACGATGGCGCGCGGCCGCTGGCCGATCGCCTGCGCCCGGCGTCGCTCGACGACTACGTAGGCCAGGCGCACCTGTTGGGCCCGGGCAAGCCGCTGCGGCGCATGCTCGAAGGCGGCCATCTGCATTCGATGATCCTGTGGGGACCGCCGGGCACGGGCAAGACGACGCTCGCGCGACTCGTTGCGCATCACTGCAACGCCGATTTCATTGCGCTGTCCGCCGTGATGGCCGGCGTGAAGGACATTCGCGCGGCAGCAGAAGCGGCATCGGCTGCGCGTCGCGAGTCCGGACGTCGAACCGTTCTGTTCCTGGACGAAGTTCATCGATTCAACAAGGCACAGCAGGATGCCTTCCTGCCGTGGGTCGAGGATGGCACGCTGGTCTTCATCGGTGCGACCACCGAGAACCCGTCGTTCGAACTCAACAACGCGTTGCTCTCGCGCGCCCGTGTCTATGTGCTGCGTTCCCTCACCGAAGCGGATCTGCTGCAGGTGTTGCAGCGCGCATTGCGCAAACAGTCGGCTATCGAAGTCGAGGAGGGCGCGCTGGAGGCAATGACGGTTTCCGCCGACGGCGACGCGCGTCGCGCGCTCAACATGCTGGAGCTGGCGATCGACCTGGCCGGCGCGGCCGAACCGCCGCGCATCACGCAGGCGATTGCCCGCGAAGTGGCGTCGGGCAGCCTGCGTCGCTTCGACAAGCAGGGCGAGGCGTTCTACGACCAGATCTCCGCACTGCATAAATCCGTGCGCGGCTCCGATCCCGACGCGGCGCTGTACTGGTTGTGTCGGATGCTCGATGGCGGCTGCGATCCGCGCTATATCGCGCGCCGCGTGCTGCGCATGGCTTCCGAAGACATCGGCAATGCCGATCCGCGCGCGCTGACGATGGCGCTCGAAGCCTGCGAGGTCTACGAGCGGCTCGGCAGTCCGGAAGGGGAACTCGCCATCGCACAGGCCGTCGTGTTCCTCGCCTGCGCGGCGAAGAGCAACGCGGTCTACCGCGGGTTCGGTGAGGCCATGGAAGATGCGAAGCAACGCGGTTCGCTCGATGTCCCGCTGCATCTGCGCAACGCGCCCACCCGCCTGATGAAGAACCTGGGCTACGGCAAGGGCTATCGCTACGCGCACGACGAACCGGATGCCTATGCGGCCGGAGAGAAGTACTTCCCGGACGAAATGGCACCGGCCCAGTACTACCGCCCCGTGCCGCGCGGGCTGGAAATCAAGATCGCCGAAGCGCTGGAGCGCCGGAAGAGGAAGTGACGGCGGCGAGCCGTTTGGAATTCGTCACGCGTCTGCTACCTTCTTGCCCCGTCACCCCGTCACCCCGTCACCCCGTCACCCCGTCACCCCGTCACCCCGTCATGCTCGACCCGAAACTGTTGCGTTCCGATCCGGCCGCCGTCGCGGCCAATCTCGCCCGTCGCGGCTTCACGCTGGACGTCGCGCGATTGGGATCGCTGGAAGAGGCGCGCCGCAAATGGCAGCTGCGGGTCGACGAACTGCGCAACGAGCGCAATACGCACGCCAGGTCTGTGGGCAAGGCGAAGGCGCAGGGCCAGGACATCGCGCCGCTGCTCAAGCAGGTCGAAAGTCTGGGCGAGGAACTCGCGAAGGCCGAAGTCGAACTGACTGCCGTGCAGGGCGAACTGGACCAGATCGCGCTCGGCATGCCGAACCTGCTGCACGAGAGCGTGCCGGACGGCCGCGACGAAACCGGCAACGTCGAGATCCGTCGCTGGGGCGAACCGCGCCAGTTCGAGTTCAAGCCGCGCGATCACGTCGAACTCGGCGAGAAGCTGGGACAGCTCGATTTCGCTGCGGCGGCAAAAATTTCCGGTGCACGCTTCAGCGTGCTGAGCGGCGGACTCGCACGACTGCAGCGCGCGATCGTCCAGTTCATGCTCGATCTGCATACGGGCGAGCATGGATATCGCGAGGTCTATGTTCCCTACCTCGTCAATGCCGATTCGCTCACGGGTACCGGCAACCTGCCGAAGTTCGAAGCGGACCTGTTCGCGCTCAAGGGCGAGCAGAAGCTCTATCTCATTCCGACCGCCGAAGTGCCCGTCACCAACCTGGTTCGCGACACGATCGTCGAAGCGGCCGATCTGCCATTGCGCTACACCGCGCACACGCCGTGCTTTCGTTCCGAAGCCGGCTCTCACGGCAAGGACACCCGCGGCATGATCCGCCAGCATCAGTTCGAGAAGGTCGAACTCGTGCACATGGTGCGACCGCAGGATTCCTATGCGGAGCACGAACTGCTGACGCGCAATGCAGAAGAAGTGCTGAAGCGGCTCGACCTGCCTTATCGGGTCGTGCAGCTCTGCGCGGGCGACATCGGCTTCGGCTCGGCCAAGACCTACGATCTCGAAGTCTGGCTGCCGGGCCAGCAGGCCTATCGCGAGATTTCCTCCTGCTCCAATTTCGAAGCCTTCCAGGCGCGCCGCATGCAGGCGCGCTGGCGCAATCCGGACACGGGCAAACCCGAACCGCTGCACACGTTGAACGGTTCGGGCGTCGCCGCGGGGCGCGCGCTCGTCGCGATCATCGAGAACTATCAGCAGGCCGACGGCAGCGTCGCGGTGCCGCAGGTACTGCAGCCGTACATGGGTGGCCTGACGGTCATCGCGAAGGCCTGAGCCTCGTTCTTCCTGTGGGGCCGGCTTCAGCCGGCCTCCGACTGTAGGTCAGGCTTTAGCCTGACTTCGAGAAGGCCGGCTGAAGCCGGCCCCACAGGCAGAGCAAATCCTCAATTCCGTGCCATTGGACCCAAGCCGGCGCCACAAACAAAAAGGGCGCTGCTTTCGCAGCGCCCTTGGCATTTCAGCCTCGACCGTCGCCGATCAGTCGTCGCCGCTCGCGGCGCCGAACAGGTTCAGCAGGCTCAGGAACATGTTGTAGATGCTGACGTACAGCGTGATGGTCGCGCTGATGTAGTTCGTCTCGCCGCCGCGCACGATCTCGCTGGTCTGCCACAGCATCAGGCCGCCGCTCACGATCAGGAACATCGCGGAAACGACCAGCGACAGCGTCGGCAGGTTGAAGAAGTAGGCGACGAGGCCGAGGACGAAGGCGCCGATCGCACCGATCATCAGGAAGCCGCCCATGAAGCTGAAGTCGCGGCCCGACTTCACCGCGTACGCCGACAGGCCGACGAACGCCGCCGCCGTCGTACCGAGCGACAGCATGATGATCTGTCCGCCGTTCGGCAGGAACTTCAGATACATGTTCAGGATGGGTCCGAGCGTCAGGCCGAGGAAGCCGGTGAGCGCGAACGTCCAGAGAATGCCCCACGAGCTGTTCTGGGTCTTGGTCACGGCGAACAGCAGACCGAAGTAGACGAGGATCGTGAGCAGCCCGAAGGAGGGCAGATTGAGCGCCATCGAAACGCCGGCCATCGCCGCGCTGAATGCGAGTGTCGCGCCCAGCAGCAGGTAGGTGTTGCGGAGAACCTTGTTGGTGCTCAGCGCCGAGCTTTGCGTTGCGCTGCCAACTTGGGCGGGATAAGTCTGCATTCGATATCACTCCTGTCAGAGTCGGAAACTGATCCATTCGACCCGGATCGCTGTAGCGAGTTCGCGTCAGCGGCCGATTCTAACCATAGCGCGCGACGCGATGTCCACGTTCGTTCGATCTCGGGGTAATCCCCGCAAAATCAACAGTTAGGCTTGTTCATCCGGGGCGGAATAGTGACAATGCGCGCCCCGCGACGCAGCGACGATCCGCTGGCGCCGAAGAATGCCAGCGGACTGTCAGCCGATTGTCAGTTTCATTGCATACGGAAGGGTGGCGGAGCGGTTGAACGCACCGGTCTTGAAAACCGGCGTCCTCTCACGAGGACCGTGGGTTCGAATCCCACCCCTTCCGCCACGTCTCTTCATGTAGGTCAGGCTTCAGCCTGACACTTCCCCCATGCAGCCCCTTCGTCGCCGACCACGGCTGATCGCGCCATTGCCTTGCCGAATTTTGCCGAGCTTCCTACGATCAGGCGCATGGGCACGATGAACATTTCGCTTCCGGATTCCCTCAAGTCGTTTGTCGACGAGCAGGTCGCACAGGTCTCAGGCGCAGGCACGTGACTACAAAGAACAATCGTTGAACCCAGCAATGGCAAACAGGGGTACGGCATGGTCACGCGAAGAGGTGGAAACCATCGTCGCGGACTACCTCCAGATGTTGGCAATGCAGCTGGCCGGGCAGGCGTACAACAAGACGGCTCATCGGGTCGCGCTTCGCTCCAAACTCGATGCCAGAACGGATGGCTCGATAGAGCGCAAGCACCAGAACATCAGCGCCATCCTGCTTGAACTCCGTGTGCCCTGGATACCGGGTTACAAGCCGCTCGGAAACTACCAGGATCTGCTCTACGACGTTGTCGTGGAGCGGATGGCGCAGGACGCGCGCCTCGATACGCTGGCTCTCCAGTCCGTAGAACAGCCGGCAGTGACGCCAACGGTGGTGGACTATGCCAGCCTGCTCGTGCCTGCGCCCGTGCCGGGACTCGTACGTGAAGAGCCCGCCCGATACGAACGACGGCAGCAGGGTATCAAGCGCGACTACTTGGCGCTGGAGACGCGGAATCGCACGCTCGGCGCCGCAGGTGAAGATTTCATCGTTGCTTACGAGCAGCATCGGCTGCATGCATTGGGCGCGAAGCATCTGGCAGATCGTGTCGATCGTGTCTCGGTGTCGAAGGGTGATGGGCTGGGTTACGACGTGCTGTCATTCGAACCCAGCGGTCGCGAGAGACTTATCGAGGTAAAGACGACTGCGTTCGGACGCGAAGCGCCTTTCTTCGTCTCCAGGTCGGAACTGGCTCTATCGCAAACCGAACCGGCACATTTCGTTCTCTGTCGCCTGTTTCAGTTCCGGCAAGGACCACGCATGTTCGAACTGCCTGGGGCGATCAGCGATAACTGCCGACTTGATCCTGCCAGTTACGTCGCGAGATTCTGCTGATCCGAGCCGCTGTATGCGGAACCGCACCTACGGGGATGTGGGAGGGCGGCGGGTGTAAACCCGCCCCCTGCCCGATGTCACATCTGCACGCGCCGGAAGATGTGCATTTCTCCGTGAAGCCGGCAAATTCTTGCCCACTGCATAACATCTGCATGGCATAGCCTCCTTGGTCCTCGCGGGATTCGGGGACGCCTCTCATGTCTGCCGCCTGCGCGCGGCGGACGCGCCCGCCTTCTTTCATCGAGCCGCCCGGCTATGCGCGGCATCGGCCTGAAAGCACGCTGCTGTATCGCCTCGTCGAGCAGCACTATCCAGCATTGCGCGAACTGCGCGTGCAGCAAGGCCGCGCGTTGCCGGGCTACGTGCAGGAGGAGTTCGACGCCTATCTGAAGTGCGGCCGGCTGGAAGAAGGATTCCTGCGCCTGCGCTGTGAGCACTGCCACGCCGGGAAGCTGGTGGCGTTCAGTTGCAAGAAGCGCGGCTTCTGTCCGTCGTGCGGTGCGCGACGGATGGTTGAGAGCGCGGCGCTGCTGGCCGATGAAGTGCTGCCGGAACGACCCCTGCGACAGTGGGTGTTGTCGCTGCCAGATGCACTGCGATTCCTGCTGGCCACGGACCCTGAGTCACTCACGCAAGTCTTGCGCACCGTCTACCGCACGATCTCCGG
>NZ_DAINNK010000077.1:0-23244 GCF_036735925.1 Povalibacter sp. | reverse complement strand
GCCGGACGCGCATCGATCCCAGTCGACGCCGGGAAGCTGCCCTTCGCGCAGCAGGCGCCGGTTGATGCGGGCGCGAGAATCCTGCGGTTCGAGCGCGATGGCGCGTTCGAACTCGGCGAGTGCATCATCGAAACGGCAAGCGACTGCGTAGGCCATGCCGAGATTGTTCGCAGCCCGCGCGCTCGATGGATTGCGTGCGGCCGTGTCCTGCCAGAACGTGATTTCCGTGTCGTAGATGGCGTTGCGCTGCAGGGTCGCCAGGCCGAGCAGCACGAGCAGGAGCGCAGCGAAAAAATTGCGCAGCGCTGTCGAACGAGCGGTCCATGCAATGAGACCGACAGACAGTCCCCACGCCGGTCCGATCATCGCCAGGTACAACTGCCGGTCGTTGGCGACGTCAAGCCGCGGCAACAGCGAGTTCGTCGGCGCGAGCCACAGCAGGAACCACAATGCAGCGAAGGCCGTGACCGGCTTCCTGCGAACACAAAGCAATCCGGCGACACAGACGACAACCCAGCCGATCATGAGGCCGATGCTCGCGACGTCCGGCTCGGCGATCACCGGCAATGCTGGATCGGCGTTGCCACTATTCAGCCGCAAGAGCTGACCGAGCAGGTACAGCAATGCTCGCGACTGCGTGAGCAGATTGTCGACGAGCGAGCGCGTGGCCAGGCTGAACTCGAGCAGATATCGATACTTCGATAGCGACAACGCCAGCGCCGCCAGTACGAACATCATCGCAATCAGCGGACTCAGCTTGCGCAACGTTTCCCGCACGGGGCGATCCGCCGAATACAGCCACAGCGCCAGCGGCAACACCCATGCCGTTTCCTTGGTGGCGACGGCCGCCGCGAAACACAGGCAGCACGCCATCAGCCACGACGCGGACGATGTCGCCCGCTCTTCGCTGCGCATCCAGCAGAACAGGCCCAGCAGACAGAACAACGCCGCGAGCGAACTGGAACGACCTGAAATGTAGGTGACGGCTTCGGTCTGCACGGGATGTGCGGCAAACAGCAGCGCGGCAAGCAGGGCCGCCTGCCAGGCTCGATCGGGCAGCAGTCCGAGCCGTCGCCCCTTCACCCGCAGCAACTGGAAGACGAGCGTCGCGTTGATCGCATGAATCAGGACATTGACGAGACGGAAGCCCGCAGGCTCGCTGCCAGCAAGGTGGTTGAGCGCGTAACTCAGCTTCAGCAGCGGCCGGATGCCGGGCATCGAGTCCCACCACGCCGCCAGCGAATGCACGCGCGGATCGCCGACGATCACGTTCCAGTCGTCGAACTGGAAACTCGCGTGCAGCGCCGGCCAGTACAGCAGCAGCACGCACGCCGCAGGCAGCATCGCTGCGACTGCTGCGACCGCAGGCGAGGGAAAATCAGCGGCGCGCGGCGACGTCGAAGGCATCGTCGATCATCCCGTGCGCCAGCCACCAGCGCTGCGTGCCTCCAAGCATCACCAGCCAGACTTCGTGGCCGGGACGCCGCGCGTACGCGATCAGGCACTGTCCGGCCTGCGCGGTGTAGCCGGTCTTCATGCCTTCGGCGCCGTCGAGACGACCGAGCAGCTGGTTCGTGTTGACGAAAGGGATCGTCCGGCCCGCGCGCGTCTGCAACTCGGCCCGCGGCGTTGCGGTCAGGCGTGCAATGAGTGGATTGGCATGTGCCGCACGGGCGAGCTGCAGCAGGTCGGTCGCGGTGGTGTATTGCCCGGGCGCATCGAAGCCGCAGGGATCGCCGAAGTGCGAATGCTTCATGCCGATCTGCGCGGCGCGTGCGTTCATGCGTTCGAGAAACCTGCCGGTGTCGGGCGTCACGTTCTCGACGAGCGCGCGACAGGCATCATTGGCGGAGCGGATCAGCATCGCTGCGAGCGCGGCGCCCGCGCTGATTTCTTCGCCGGTCCGCAGGCCCAGTCGCGTCGGCGGCGTCGCGGCAACATCGGCACTGACAGTGATCCAGCGATCGGCGTCCCATCCGGCATCGAGCACGACGAGTGCAGTGAGCAGCTTGCTGAGCGATGCCGGCTGCAACGCCAGCGCGGCGTCACGCTGCCACAGGATTTCGCCGTCGAGGTCGAGCAGATAGCTGCGCGCGCTTTGCGGATAGGGATCGGTAGCGGCGTGCAACGACCCACCGGTGACGAGCGCCGACAACAGAAGGATCAGGAACATTCCCCTCCCCCGCCTGCGGGGGAGGGTCAGGGCGGGGGCGAACACGATGCTTTTGCGACAGACGCACGCCCCCATCCCGGCCTTCCCCCGCAAGCGGGGGAAGGAGCGGAGGCCGTGTGCGGCTCAGTTGCCGAGCAGTCCGCCGAGGGCCTTCTTGCCCTTGCCGAAGAGTCCCTTCGCCTTGCCGACCGGTGTGTTCTCGGCCTGCTGCGCTTCGTTGTTCGCATAGTTGCTGCAGAAGTCGCGGTACTGATCGGCGATGGCGGTGTAGCGGCGACCGGCGCAGTGCGCGGCGGCGAGCGCCTGCGCCTGCGCGGGGCACTGGCTGACGAGGAACTTCATCTTGCCGGCCTGCTCGGCGCTCTTGCACAGATGTTCGCGTTCGGCGGCGGCGGAGAAACCGCACAGCTGTTCGGTGTCGGACAACGGACGTGCGCCGGGCGCGGTGCTGCCGGCGTTGGCCTTCTCCGCCTCGGAAAGATCCAGGAAGTTGTCGTGCGTGCGGGCCGCGTTACAGAACGTCTGGCGATCCGCCGGGTCCTTGCACTGCGTCGTCATCATGTAGGGGTTGTTGCCTTCGGCGGCGAACTTGCGGCAGGTCTCGGCCATCATCTTTTCGCTCTGCGCCATCTGTGCCTGCGCCTGGGCCTGCATTTCCTTGGCTTTCAGATTGATCTCGCCGCCGTCGCAGCTGCCGATCTTCTGGCCTTCCATGTTCATGGTCATGGTTTCGCCCTGGGTGTTGACCAGCATCTTGCCCTTGTAGTGATCGGGCCCGAGGTAGGTGAACTCGGCGGAGCCTTCCACTGCGTCCTTGCCGGTGCAGCGCATCTTGAAGCTCTGCACGTTGCCGACCCGCTTGTTGTCGTAGATCGTGCAGTTCTTTTCGGTCTTCATCGGCACCGAGTCATCGCCCGGCTGCTTGCAGATCTCGTTGCTCATGGCAGGCATGGTCATGCCGGACATCTGCATCGAGGAGGTGATCTTCCACTTCTCGCCTTCGACCGCGCCGTAGGCCAGGGACGTGCCGGCACAGGTCAGCAGCAACGCTTTGCACACGATGTTCATTGGAGGTTCCCGAATGGTTGGTTCTTCTGCGGGCCAGCGATCCACGGAGCCAGGACACCGCCCGTGTTGGCGGGAGTCTAGCCGAGCCCCTGCTGGCCTCACATGTACAAGAGTCGCATGAGCGGAACGCTTCGTCGTGGCTCCGTTGGCGACGCCGGGGAGCCACCTTCGAACTGGAATTCGGGGAATCCCTGAACGACGTAATGCAGGACCTCAGCCTTGTTTCAACTTACGCCACAGCGTCGTGCGCCCGATGCCGAGTCGCCGGCAGGCTTCGTCGCGATCGCCGCCGCATTCTTCGAGCACCTTGCGCACCCAGTCGGCTTCGACGCGGCTGCGGCGATCGGCCAGCTCGGCTGTCGCGGCCGGTGCAGCGTTCGTCGCGTAGATCTCCGGAATCAGTTCGCGCAGCTGTATGTCCCGCGCATCGGCGCCCGCGACGGAACTGGCGATGCGTTCGATCAGGTTTTCCAGTTCGCGCACATTGCCCGGCCATTCGTAGTCGGCGGCGGCTTCGATCAGTTGTGCGGCCAGCACGTCGACTGCCTTGCGATCGACATGCAGTCGCGCGCAGGCGCGGGCCACGATGTGTTGCAGCAGCACCGGCAGATCCTCGCGGCGTTCGCGCAGGCTCGGCAGTTCGACGCGCAGGATGTTCAGCCGGTAGTAGAGGTCGCGGCGGAATTTCTGTTCGTCGATGCGGGTCGACAGATCGCGATGCGTTGCCGCGATGATGCGCACGTCGACGCGGGTCGGTTCGACGGCGCCGATGCGCAGTACTTCGCGTTCCTGCAGCACGCGCAGCAGGCGCGTCTGCAGCGAGATCGGCATCTCGCCGATTTCGTCCAGGAAAATCGTGCCGGTGTGCGCGGCCTCGAACAGACCCGCCTTGCCGCCCTTGCGCGCGCCGGTGAAAGCGCCGTCTTCGTAGCCGAACAGCTCGCTTTCCAGCAGCGTTTCGGTAAACGAGGCGCAGTTGATCGCGATGAACGGCTGCGACGAGCGCCGGCTGGCGTGATGGATGCCCTGCGCCAGCAGTTCCTTGCCGGTGCCGCTCTCGCCGACGATCAGCACCGTGCCTTCGCCGTTCGCATATTGCGCGGCGAGTCGGCGCGCACGCTGAATCGCCGCGCAATCGCCGACCAGATCGGAGAGCTTGTAACGCACGACCGACGTCGTGCGATAACGTCGCGCACGCAGATGCCGATCGACACGCTCGATGGCCGCCGGATCCTGGCAGGTGAGCACGGCGCCGGTCTGCACGCCCTGCTCCATCAGCGGCATGCGATTGGTAATGAGCGTGCGCGAACCGAAGCGCTGCAGTTCATCCGTTTCCGTGCGGGCGCTTTGCAGGACATCGCCGAGCGAGAGTTCCGGCGCGACTTCGCCGAGCCTGCTGCCGATCGCCTGCGACGCCGAGAGTCCGAGCACGCGCTCCATCGCCGGATTCAAGGCATAGATGCGCTCGTTCATGTCGACCGCGACCACGCCATCGCGCAACCGCGCCAGGATCGTGTTGAGACGTTCGCGCCGTGCCACCTCGATGCGCGCGATGCGCACGACTTCGATGGCATCGTCGAGCGCCTGGCGCACGGCGTCCATCGAATACAGGAACACGCCGCGCATGCCGTTCTGATCGGCGAGATCCGCGACGAGACCGGGCGCGACGACGACTTCGATGCCGCGCGCGCGCAGCTCGCGCACGCAGTCGCTCGCATCCTGATCGGTGTGATAGCTGCGCTGTTCGATGCCGAGCTGGAACAGCTCGTTGAACTGCTGCACGTCCGGCGGCGTCGCGCCGTAGGTCACCAGCGCAATGCGGTTCGACAGATCGCGCGCGCGACCGAGCGCGCGCATGATGTCGAAGCCGCCGACGCGCACCAGCACGACGGGAATGTTGAGACGCTGCCGCAGGTATTCGCCGTTCGAGCCGGCGGCCACCAGCACGTCGACCTGCTCCTCCGCCGCCATGGCGCGGATCTCGGTCACCGCCTCCTCGAAGCCACGATCGAGCACCGAGACAGTCGCCCGGTCGGCATAACTCGGCGCCAGCTCATTAAAGAAGGAGCGCAGCCGGTGCAGACCGACGGCCACGACACGCGGTTTGCGCTGGGGCAGCGGAGCGGTGGTTTCGGGGGTCATGGCGATCCTGCGCGGTACGGGATTTCGATATTGAAACAGGGCGATTCCCTGATTGAAACAAGACACTCCCCGATGCCATGAAGATCAATGACTTAACGCTGGCACGCGACTTGCGATCAGACGCCTACCTCACCCAGGAACCCACCATGAGCACCCCCACCCCCGGTACCAAGTTTCGCGAAGCCCTGAAGGCGGAAAGCCCCCTGCAGGTCATCGGCGCCATCAACGCCAACCACGCCCTCCTCGCCCAGCGCGCCGGTTACCGGGCCATCTATCTGTCGGGCGGCGGCGTCGCGGCCGGCTCGCTCGGCATGCCGGACCTGGGGATCAACAACCTCGATGACGTGCTGGTCGACGTCCGCCGCATCACCGACGTGTGCGATCTGCCGCTGATGGTCGACATCGACACCGGCTTCGGCCCGAGCGCGTTCAACATCGCGCGTACGGTGAAGAGCCTGATCAAGTTCGGCGCAGCCGCCTGCCATATCGAAGACCAGGTTGGCGCGAAGCGCTGCGGCCATCGTCCGGGGAAGGAAATCGTCACGCAGCAGGAGATGGCGGATCGCGTGAAGGCCGCGGCCGATGCCAGGACCGACCCGAACTTCTTCCTGATCGCCCGCACCGACGCGATTGCCGTGCAGGGCGTCGATGCCGCCATCGAACGCGCACTGGCCTGCGTCGAAGCTGGCGCCGACGGCATCTTCGCGGAAGCGGCCAACGACCTGCCGACGTACCGCAAGTTCGTCGATGCGGTGAAGGTGCCGGTGCTGGCCAACATCACCGAGTTCGGCAAGACGCCGCTGTTCAGCATCGAAGAACTGCGCAGCGCTGGCGTCGCGATGGCGCTGTATCCGCTGAGCGCGTTCCGCGCCATGAACAAGGCCGCCGAGAACGTCTACCAGGCGATCCGTCGCGACGGTCACCAGCGCAACGTCGTTTCGACGATGCAGACCCGCGAGGAACTCTACGACCGCATCGGCTATCACGCCTACGAACAGCACCTCGACGCCCTGTTCGCTGCACGCAAGTAACAAATATCGAAGAACCAGAGCAGGAGAAAATCGAATGACCGAAACCGCCGTCGCTGCCACACCGGGATTCAAGCCCAAGAAGTCCGTCGCCCTGTCCGGAACCGTCGCGGGCAACACCGCCCTGTGTACCGTGGGCCGCACCGGCAACGACCTGCACTATCGCGGCTACGACATTCTCGATGTCGCCACGGTCTGCGAATTCGAGGAAATCGCCCACCTGCTGGTACACGGCAAGCTGCCGACCGTCGCCGAACTCGCCGACTACAAACTCAAGCTGCAGGCGCTGCGCGGCGTGCCGGCCGGCGTGAAGGCCGTGCTCGAACAGTTGCCGCCCTCGGCGCATCCGATGGATGTGATGCGCACCGGCGTGTCCGCGCTCGGCTGCCTGAGCCCGGAAAAGGACGATCACAACACGCCCGGCGCGCGCGACATCGCCGACAAACTGATGGCCTCGCTCGGCTCGATGCTGCTGTACTGGTATCACTTCAGCCACAACGGCAAGCGCATCGACACCGACAGCGAAGAAGATTCGATCGGCGGCCACTTCCTGCACCTGCTGCACGGCAAGCGTCCGAGCAAGCTGTGGGTGCGCAGCATGCACACCTCGCTGAATCTCTACGCCGAGCATGAGTTCAATGCCTCGACGTTCACCGGCCGCGTCATCGCCGGCACCGGCAGCGACATGTATTCCGCCGTCGCCGGCGCCATCGGCGCACTGCGCGGCCCGAAGCATGGCGGCGCCAATGAAGTCGCCTTCGAAATCCAGAAGCGCTACGACACGCCGGACCAGGCCGAGGCCGACATCCGCACCCGCGTCGAACGCAAGGAAGTCGTGATCGGCTTCGGACATCCCGTCTACACGGTGAGCGACCCGCGCAACAAGATCATCAAGGAAGTGGCACGCGATCTGTCGGCGTCCGTGAACAGCATGAAGATGTACGACATCGCCGAACGGCTCGAAACCGTGATGTGGGAAGCGAAGAAGATGTTCCCCAACCTCGACTGGTTCAGCGCCGTGAGCTACAACATGATGGGCGTGCCGACCGCGATGTTCACGCCGCTGTTCGTGATCTCGCGCATGAGCGGCTGGAGCGCGCACATCATCGAGCAGCGCATCGACGGCAAGATCATCCGTCCGAGCGCCAACTACACGGGCCCCGAAGACCTGAAGTTCGTTCCTCTCAAGGATCGCAAATAACTTCCATGAACACCGCCTATCGCAAACCGCTGCCGGGAACTTCACTCGACTACTTCGACGCGCGCGCCGCGGTCGAGGCCATCCAGCCCGGGGCGTACGACACCCTGCCGTACACCTCGCGCGTGAAGGCCGAAAACCTCGTGCGCAAGGCCGAGCCCGAGAAGCTCAACGCGTATCTGTCGCAGCTCATCGAGCGCAAGCGCGACCTGGATTTTCCGTGGTTTCCGGCGCGCGTGGTGTGTCATGACATCCTGGGCCAGACGGCGCTGGTCGATCTGGCCGGTTTGCGCGATGCGATTGCGATGAAGGGCGGCGATCCGGCGAAAGTGAATCCGGTAGTGCCGGTGCAGCTCATCGTCGATCACTCGCTGGCGGTGGAATACGGCGGTTACGACAAGGATGCGTTCGCGAAGAATCGCGCGGTGGAGGATCGCCGCAACGAGGATCGCTTCCACTTCATCGAGTGGACCAAGAAGGCGTTCGACAATGTCGATGTGATTCCAGCCGGCAACGGCATCATGCACCAGATCAATCTGGAACGGATGTCGCCGGTCATTTACACCAGGGACGGCGTGGCGTTCCCCGACACGCTGGTCGGCACCGACAGCCACACGCCGCACGTCGATTCGCTCGGCGTGATCGCCATCGGCGTCGGCGGTCTCGAAGCCGAGAACGTCATGCTCGGCCGCGCGTCATGGATGCGCCTGCCGGACATCGTCGGCGTGGAACTGTCGGGCAAGCCGCAGCCTGGCATCACCGCGACCGACGTCGTGCTGGCGCTCACCGAATTCCTGCGCAAGGAAAAGGTCGTCGGCGCGTATCTGGAATTTTACGGCGACGGCGCCGCGGCGCTGACGATCGGCGATCGCGCCACCATCTCCAACATGGCGCCGGAATACGGCGCGACGGCAGCGATGTTCTACATCGACCAGCAGACCCTCGATTACCTGAAACTCACCGGCCGCGACGACGCACAGATCAGGCTCGTCGAGACCTATGCGAAGCAGACAGGCCTGTGGGCGGATGCACTGAAGACGGCGCAGTACGAGCGCGTGTTGAAGTTCGATCTGTCGACGGTCGTTCGCAACATGGCCGGCCCGTCGAATCCGCACAAGCGGCTACCGACCTCCGCACTCGCCGAGCGCGGCATCGCGGCGCCGTGGAAGGAAGAGCCGGGCCTCATGCCGGATGGTGCGGTAATCATCGCGGCCATCACTTCGTGCACCAACACCAGCAATCCACGCAACGTCATCGCGGCGGGGCTGCTGGCTCGCAATGCAAATGCGCGCGGTCTGACGCGCAAGCCCTGGGTGAAGAGTTCGCTCGCGCCCGGCTCCAAGGCCGTGCAGCTGTATCTCGAAGAAGCGAAGCTGCTGCCCGAACTGGAAAAGCTCGGCTTCGGCATCGTCGCCTTCGCCTGCACCACCTGCAACGGCATGTCGGGCGCGCTGGATCCCAAGATCCAGCAGGAGATCATCGATCGTGACCTCTATTCGACCGCCGTGCTCTCCGGCAACCGCAACTTCGACGGCCGCATTCACCCGTACGCGAAGCAGGCGTTCCTCGCCTCGCCGCCGCTGGTCATCGCCTACGCGATCGCCGGCACCGTGCGCTTCGACATCGAGAAGGACGTGCTCGGCCACGACAAGGACGGCAAGCCGGTCACGCTGAAAGACATCTGGCCGACCGATGCGGAGATCGACACGATCGTGGCGAAGAGCGTCAAGCCCGAGCACTTCCGCAAGGTGTACGAACCGATGTTCACCTTCAAGGCGAACACGGAGAAGGCGAGCCCGCTGTACGACTGGCGCCCGATGAGCACGTACATCCGTCGTCCGCCCTACTGGGACAAGGAAGGCCAGGGCGCCCTCGCCGCGCGCGAACGCACGCTGAAGGCGATGCGACCGCTCGCCGTGCTCGGCGACAACATCACGACCGATCACCTGTCGCCTTCGAATGCGATCCTCGGCAACAGCGCCGCCGGCGAGTACCTGAAAAAGATGGGCCTGCCCGAGGAGGACTACAACTCCTACGCCACGCATCGCGGCGATCACCTCACCGCGCAGCGCGCCACGTTCGCGAACCCGACGCTCATGAACGAGATGGCCGTGGTCGACGGTCAGGTAAAGAAGGGCTCGCTCGCGCGCATCGAACCCGAAGGCAAGGTCGTGCGCATGTGGGAAGCGATCGAAACCTACATGGACCGCGGCCAGCCGCTGATCATCATCGCCGGCGCCGACTACGGTCAGGGCTCCTCGCGCGACTGGGCCGCGAAAGGCGTGCGCCTCGCCGGCGTGGAAGCGATCGTCGCCGAAGGCTTCGAACGCATCCACCGCACCAACCTGATCGGCATGGGCGTACTGCCGCTGGAGTTCAAGCCCGGCGAGAACCGCGCGACCTTCGGCATCGACGGCACCGAGACCTACGATGTCGTCGGCAAGCTCACGCCACGCGCCACGCTCACGCTCGTGATCAATCGCAAGAACGGCGAGAAGGTCGAAGTGCCCGTCACCTGCCGGCTCGACACGGCCGAAGAGGTCTCGATCTACGAAGCCGGCGGCGTACTGCAGCGCTTCGCGCAGGACTTTCTCGAGTCGTCGAACCAGGCAGCCTGAGACAGAAGGAGAAATAGCCGCAAAAAGGCGCAAGAATCACAAAGTAAGGAAATTGTTCTTCCTACTTTGTGTTCCTTGCGCTTTTTTGCGGCCATTCTCTTCCATCCGAGACAACAAACCATGCCCCACGTACCGCAGATCAAAGTCCCCGCCACCTACATCCGCGGCGGCACCAGCAAGGGCGTGTTCTTCCGCCTGCAGGATCTGCCCGAGCGCTGCCAGAAGCCGGGCGAGGCGCGCGACAGGCTGCTGCTGCGCGTGATCGGCAGTCCCGATCCGTACGGCAAGCAGATCGATGGCATGGGCGGTGCGACTTCGAGCACCAGCAAGACGGTGATTCTGTCGAAGAGCGCGAAGCCGGATCACGACGTCGACTACCTGTTCGGCCAGGTGTCGATCGACAAGGCCTTCGTCGACTGGAGCGGCAACTGCGGCAATCTGTCAGCGGCGGTCGGGCCGTTTGCGATCAGCAATGGTCTCGTCGATCCGAGTCGCATTCCGAAGAACGGCGTGGCGACGATCCGCATCTGGCAGGCCAACATCAACAAGTCGATCATCGCGCACGTGCCAATCACCGATGGCGTCGTGCAGGAGACGGGCGACTTCGAACTCGACGGCGTGACGTTCCCGGCCGCAGAAGTGCAGCTTGAATTCATCGATCCCGCCGACGAGGGCGAAGGTGATGGCGGCGGCTCGATATTCCCCACCGGCAATCTGATCGACGATCTGGACGTTCCGGGTGTCGGCACGCTGAAGGCAACGATGATCAATGCCGGCATTCCGACGATCTTCGTCAATGCCGATGCCCTCGGTTACAAGGGCACGGAACTGCAGGATGCGATCAACGGCGACGCCAGGGCGCTCGCGATGTTCGAGACCATCCGTGCGCACGGCGCGATCCGCATGGGGCTCATCAAGAGCGTCGAGGAAGCCGCGAAGCGTCAGCACACGCCGAAGGTGGCGTTCGTCGCACCGCCGACTGACTACGTTTCATCGAGCGGCAAGAAAGTGCAGACGAGCGACGTCGATCTGCTGGTGCGTGCGCTGTCGATGGGCAAGCTGCATCACGCCATGATGGGCACGGCCGCCGTTGCCATCGGCACGGCGGCGGCGATTCCCGGCACGCTGGTCAGCCTCGCCGCCGGCGGTCGCGCACATGAAGCGGTGCGCTTCGGTCATCCGTCTGGCACGCTGCGCGTCGGTGCGCAGGCGACACAGGTCGACGGCGAATGGACCGTGACCAGGGCGATCATGAGCCGCAGCGCGCGCGTGTTGATGGAAGGATTCGTGCGTGTGCCGGGGGATTCGTTTTAGTACAGGCTCTCTTCCCTGTGGGGCCGGCTTCAGCCGGCCTTATTTAAGGAGTCAGGCTAAAGCCTGACCTACAGGAAGAGGCCAGCTGAAGCCGGCCCCACAATCAGAACATCGAACAGATGCCCACGCGAGTACTGCAGCGTCTGGTTTTCATCAGACGCGCCCGGTGATGGGAATGAGCGCCCCGGTGATGGCAGTCGCGCGATCGGACAACGGGAACACGACCAGATCGGCCACCTGCTGCGGCTTCACCCAGCGATCGAACTCGGCATCCGGCATGTCGGCGCGATTCACCGGCGTGTCGATGATGCTCGGCAGGATGGCGTTGACCGTCACGCCGCCGTCCTTCAGTTCATCGGCCAGCGCTTCGGTGAACTTCGCGACGCCGGCCTTCGATGCCGCATACGCGCCCATGCCGGTCGCCGCCTTGATCGCGCCGGCCGCGCCGATGTTCACGACGCGCGCGCCGCCGGACGTCAGCAACGGCAGCGCCGCCCGCGTGGCATTCACCGCCGTGCGAACGTTCACGTTGAACATGAAATCCCAGGTCGCAGGATCGCCATCGGCAATCTTTTCCCAGCGGAAACCGCCGGCGATATTCACGATGCCGTCGAGTCCGCCGAGCTTTGCGGCCGCGGTTTCGATCGCAGCCTTCGCAGCAGCCGGCGCGCCGAGATCGGCATCGCCGATCAGCACGGCATCCCTGAGCGCTGCCGGCGCCTTCGATGCCGGCGCGAAGTCGACACACGCGACGCGGGCGCCCGCCGCCTTCGCCGCCGCGCTGACAGCAGCGCCGAGCACGCCAAACGCACCCGTGACGACGATTCGTTTGCCTGACAGATCCACGGGCGACTCCTCGTAGCTATGCCGCAGCGGGCGGCTTCGGCAGCAGCGACTTCAGATCGAACTTGAGATCGGCCACCTGCTGCGGCGTGACGGGTATGCGCTGCGCGATCAGCTTGCGGGCCAGCATGTGTTCGGCCGGGCGATTCAGCGTTTCGACGCACACGAGCTTGTCGCCGCGGAACAGGAAGACGGAACAGACGCTGCCGCCAGGTTCGCCGCGGAAGACTTCTTCGCAGTCCGCCGCCGGCATGCCCGCCATCTGCAGCTTGAGCGGCCCCTGCGTGCTCCAGAACCAGGGCAGCGCATCGTAGGCGGCCGGCTGCTGACCCATGATGCGCGCGGCAACGCAGCGTGCCTGGTCGGACGCGTTCTGTATCGATTCGAGCCGCACGCGCGCCCCGGGCGCATAAGGATTCGGATGCGCGGCGATGTCGCCGACGGCGCTGATGTACGGATCGCTGGTCTGCAGGAATTCGTCGACGACGATGCCGTTCTCGACCGCGAGATCGCAGGTCGCGGCGAGATCGACGTTCGGAATCACGCCGATGCCGATCACGACCAGGTCCGCCGGCAGCACCTGGCCATCGACGGTTTCGACGGCGCTCACGCCCTCCGGCCCGCCGAGCAGGTGCATGACCTGCGTCTTGAACCTGAGCTTGATGCCGAGCTTCTCGTGTTCGCGCATGAACACGGCCGACATGGTCTTCGACAGCGCACGCGCCATCGGCCGGTCTGCGACATCCAGCACCGTGACGTCGATGCCCTGCTTCCTGGCCGAGGCCGCGAATTCCAGACCGATGAAGCCGGCGCCAATGACGACGGCGGATTTCGTATGCGACAGCCGCGCCTTCAAGGCGGCGGCTTCATCCATCGTGCGCAGGAAACACACGTTGGGCAGATCGGCGCCCGGCACGGGCAACGGGCGGTTGCGCGCGCCCATCGCCAGCACCAGATGGTCGTAGTCGATGACGGAGTCGTCTTCGAGCGCGACCTTGCGCCGGCTGCGGTCGATCGCGACCGCGCGCTTGCCGGTGATCAGGTCGATGCCGTGCTGCGCGTAGTACGTCGCCGGCCGCAGCAGCAGCTGCTCGTCGGTGCATTCGCCCAGCAGATAGATCTTCGACAGCGGCGGGCGCTGGTACGGCGCATGCGGTTCGTCGCCGATGACGACGATCCGGCCGTCGTAGTGCAGTTCCCGCAGGGAGACGGCGACCTGAAATCCCGCCTGCCCTGCCCCGATGATCACGACCGTCGGCTGCGCCATGCCTGCTCTCAAGTCCGCTGATGGAGGCCGCGAGTTTAATTGGAGTAGCGGCCGCCGTTGACGCTCAATGTGTGCCCGGTGATGTAATCGGCATCGTCCGAGGCAAGGAAGGTGCAGGCAGCGGCAATGTTTTCCGGGCGGCCGGGGCGACGCATGGGCGAATTCTTCGCCACGACATCGACGCCGACGCCCATGCCTGCAACACCTTCGCCGCGCAGCATCGGCGTATCGACGAAACCCGGCGGCACGTTGTTGACGGTGATGCCCGTAGGCGCGAGTTCCTGCGCCAGCGCCTTGGTGAAAGCGATCACGCCGCCCTTGGAGGCGGCATAGGCCGTCATGCGCGCCGATCCGGTCTGGGCGCTCGACGAGGAAATGTTGATGATGCGGCCCCACTGCGCCGCCAGCATGTCCGGCACCACCGCCTGGGTGCAGACCAGCATGCTCTTGAGGTTGATCGACATGATGCGATCCCAGCGCTCCTCGGTCATCTCCATGAACGGCGTGAAATCCGTGATGCCGGCGTTGTTCACCAGCACGTTCACCGGGCCGAACTCCTGATGGATGCGCGCCACGGCGGCGTCGACCTGCGCGCGGCTGGAGATATCGACGCGGCTGGCGATCGCCTTGCCGCCGGCGGCGACGATGTCGGCGGCCGCCTTGTTCGCGCCGTCTTCATTGATGTCCCAGATCGCGACCTTCGAACCTTCGCGCGCGAAGCGTTGCGCCGTGGCCAGGCCGATGCCCGACGCCGCGCCCGTCACGATGACCGTCTTTCCTGCCAGCGACATGTCTTGGTGCCTCGTTGAAAATCGTTGCGCGCCCGCCGGGCGCAGAACATCGCTGCGGCGAGCGACGGTACATCACGGGCAGGAGGAAGGAGGCCGGCGGGATTTCATGCTGCGTACGCAGCATTCCGGGCGCCGTCATTCCCCCCTGACGAGGCCGGATTCTACAAGTCAACAGCGTTGTTCATCAACGCGCGCGAACCGGGGAAAGCAGGGATTGTGTCAGGTGCGCTTCGGCGGCTTCCTGGTGACGCGGGCGTCGAGCTCGGAGTACTTCTCCGGCCGCATGGTGCCGTGCAGACACAGCCGCAGGATTTCGCGGGTGAAACGGTCGGCCATCTGCTGGCGCTCCTTGGCGGTGCGCGCATGCGCGCGCGCCCAGACCGGCCAGATGAACGTGCCGGCAAGGATCAGCACGGACAGCACTTCCGCATCGATGTTCGACTGCGCCAGTTCGGTGGCCGCGAAGCGCTCGAAATTGGATTCGTACTGGCGCCAGAACGGATCGTTGGCGGGCCGCCGGGAGCTCAGGACTTCGAGCAGCCACACGCGTCCGAGGGCCGGGTTCTCCATGGCGAACTCGGCGAGATGGCCATTCACCGACTCGACATTGATGTTTTCGACGGGCTGGTCGGCGGCGGTGGCCTGGTCGCCGAACACGGCCTTGTAGAGCTTTTCGCTGACCCAGGTCGCCGTGGCTTCGATGAGCTGCTCGCGCGTCTGGAAGTGCTGATAGGCGGTGCCGCGATTCACGCCCGCGCGCTGCGCCACCTGCGCGACGCTGAGCCCTTCCTTGCCGTCCTGTGCGAGGACTTCGCGCGCAGCTTCCAGAATCGCTTCGCGAGTCCCTTCCGGATCGCGCTTTCTGCGGGCCCGTCTTTCACGGGCATTCTGATTGTCTGCCATGTTGCCTGTGGATCCCACACTAGACTCCCTGCGCCGAATGTTAGTCGAAGTCGCATGGACTTTGCGCACCGTGCCTGCGTGCACGACGGAGCGGCAGCCTGCGCAGGCAGGGCAAAGGATAGCTGATCAACAGTGCTGTCGACTAGTTTTTCGGACCCGGCGGCAGGGAATCGCCGTACGCAGTCCGGTCGGTCAATCGTCGGGAGCGAGCGTGACGCGCAGGCCGTCGAGATCGTCCGACCACTTGAGCTGGCACGACAGTCGCGACGTCGGCTGGCGATGGCTGGAGCTGTCCAGCAGTTCCTCTTCTTCTTCCACGGCGGGCGGGAAGCGATCCGCAAATGCCGGATCGACCCAGACGTGACACGTGGCGCACGAACGGCTGCCGCCGCACAGCGCCAGCAGATCGGGCACGCCTTCGTCGCGCATCATTTCCATCACGGTGCGCCCGGGCTTGCCGCTTTCGATGACCATTTCATCGCCCGTGCGCGTCGCCACAATCAACTTTGACATCGTCGTTCTTTCTCGGTGCCGGCGCACACGACATCGCTGCCGCGCAGCGGACCGACGTGCGTGCGAACTTGTTCTGCGGAGAATCGGCCAGCCGCCCGCGTGGAATTCGCGGGGCCGTGCCGCCCGATTTCAAGCTAATAGACACCGGTGTTGATAGTCAACCGGCGCGCGGTAAATGAGTGCATCGCCTCACATGGGCAGCGGGGACGGCCTGTCCTCGAACATGTCCGTAGCTGCAATCGCGATGCGGCGACATGACAGTAATCAACAGCATTGTTGACTACATCGGACCCCTCGGTTAGGGTTCCCGGCCCGATTTCCACCGATCGTACCGACGCCATTTACGAGGACCCGCAGATGTTCAAGGCGATTCTGATCAACAAGCAGGACGGGGCTCAGTCGGTCCAGCTCACCGACGTCGATGACGCGCAGCTGCCGGAAGCACCCGTCACCGTTCGCGTCGACTTCTCGACGATCAACTACAAGGACGGGCTTGCGATCACGGGCAAATCGCCGGTCGTGCGCAAGTTTCCGATGGTGCCGGGCATCGACTTCGCCGGCGTCGTCGAAAGCTCGCAGAGCGATGCATGGCAGGCGGGCGACCGCGTGCTGCTGAACGGCTGGGGCGTCGGCGAAACGCACTGGGGCGGCTTTGCACAGAAGGCGCGCGTCAATGCCGAGTGGCTGCAGCGCGTGCCCGATCGCTTCAGCAACCAGCAGGCCATGGCGATCGGCACGGCCGGCTATACGGCGGCGCTGTGCGTCGAGGCGCTGGTGAAATTCGGCGTGACGCCGGCGAACGGCGAAGTGCTCGTCACGGGTGCCTCGGGCGGCGTCGGCAGCGTGGCGATTGCCCTGCTCGCGAAGGCCGGCTTCACCGTCGTCGCTTCGACCGGCAAGGCCAGCGAAGCCGACTATCTGAAGGCGCTCGGCGCCAGCACCGTGATCGATCGCAATGAACTCTCGCAGCCGGGCAAGCCGCTGCAGAAGGAACGCTGGGGCGCGGTGGTCGACTCCGTCGGCAGCCATACGCTCGCCAATGCCTGCGCGCAGACGAAGTATCGCGGCGCGGTGGCGGCCTGCGGCCTGGCGCAGGGCATGGATTTCCCGGCGTCGGTGGCGCCGTTCATTCTGCGCGGCGTCGCGCTGCTCGGCATCGACAGCGTCATGGCGCCGGCCGCCGTGCGCAAACCCGCCTGGGATCGCCTGGCGCGCGATCTGGATATCGCGGCGCTCGAGCGCATCAGCACGGTGGTGGGATTGAACGATGCGCTGAAGTCGGCCGAGGAGATCGTGTCGGGGAAGATCCGCGGGCGCGTGGTGGTCGACGTCAACCGGTAAAGAGTTCTTCGTCTTCCTGTGGGGCCGGCTTCAGCCGGCCTCCGGATGTCAGGCTGAAGCCTGACCCACAGGAAGATCCCCGTCTCCCTCACTTCATCGTCGGCATCGAGAACTCGCTGCGGGTCGCCACATCCCGCGGCCAGCGCTGCGTCACCGCCTTGAGGCGCGTGTAGAAGCGCACGCCTTCGCGGCCATAGATGTGATGGTCGCCGAACAGCGAACTGCGCCAGCCGCCGAAGCTGTGAAATGCCATCGGTACCGGCAGCGGCACGTTCACTCCCACCATGCCGACTTCGATCGCGCCCGTGAACGTCCGCGCGGCGCTGCCGTTGCGGGTGAAGATCGCCGTGCCGTTCGCATAGGGATGAGCGTTGATGAGTTTGATGGCCGTGTCGAGATCCGGCACGCGCACGATGCCGAGCACCGGCCCGAAGATCTCTTCCTTGTAGATCTTCATGTCCGGCTGCACGGCGTCGAACAGCGAACCGCCGAGAAAGAAGCCTTCGCAGGAATCGTTGAAGACGCCGCGGCCGTCGACCACCAGGCTGGCGCCTTCGCTGACGCCCGAAGCGATGTAGTCGCGCACGCGACCGCGATGCTCGCCAGTGATCAGCGGCCCCATGTCCGCGCTCAGATCGGTATACGCACCGATGCGCAGGCCCTTCACCTTGGGCGTGAGCTTCTCGATCAGGCGATCGGCCGTGCCCTCGCCGACGGCAACCGCGATCGAGATCGCCATGCAGCGCTCGCCCGCCGCGCCATACGCCGCGCCCATGAGGTGATTGGCCGTGTCGTCGAGATCGGCATCGGGCATGACCACGGCGTGATTCTTCGCACCGCCGAGCGCCTGCACGCGCTTGCCGTTCATCGTGCCCGTCGTGTAGATGTGACGCGCCACCGGCGTCGAACCGACGAAGCTGATCGCGGCAACGTCCTGGTGATTCAGCAGGCCGTCGACGATCTCGCGATCGCCGTGAATGACGTTGAACACGCCGTCGGGCAGGCCGGCCTCGTGCAACAGCCGCGCGAGCACCAGCGATGCGGACGGATCGCGCTCCGACGGCTTGAGGATGAATGCATTGCCGCACGCGAGCGCGAGCGGAAACATCCACATCGGCACCATCGCCGGGAAATTGAACGGCGTGATGCCGGCGACGACGCCGAGCGGCTGGCGGATGCTGAAGGCATCGACGCCCGTGCCGACATTTTCGCTGTGCTCGCCCTTCATCAGCTCCGGAATGCCGCAGGCGAATTCCACGACTTCGAGACCGCGCACGACTTCGCCTTTCGCATCGGCCAGCGTCTTGCCGTGCTCGCGGGAGATCGCCATGGCGATCTCGTCGCCAGCCTGTTCGAGCAGTTCGCGGAAACGGAACATGACGCGCGCCCGACGCAGCGGCGGCGTCGCCGCCCACGCGGGGAACGCCGCCCTGGCGATGCGCACGCACTCGTTCAGTTCATCGAGCGATGCATACGGCAGCCTGGCGCTGACATTGCCCGTGCTGGGATCGAACACCTCTCCGGTACGTCCCTGCACACCGGCGACCGCTTTGCCGCCGATCCAGTGCGGGATCGCAGGAACCGAAGAAGCCGTGCGGGCGGATGCGGACATGATGTCGATACCTCAAGTTCATGCAAAGTCGTAAGTTTCCAGCCACTCCGCCACGGCGCGCACGAAGCGTGCGGCATCGGCGCCATTGATGACGCGATGGTCGTAGCTGAGCGAGAGCGGCAGGAACTGTTTCAGGACGGGCCGGCCTTCCTCATCCGGAACGAACCGTTCCTGGGTGCGGCAGATGCCCAGGATCACCACCTCGGGCGCATTGATGATCGGCGTGAAGCCCGTGCCGCCGATGTGACCGAGCGACGACAGCGTGAAGCAGCCGCCGGACATTTCCGCGACTGACAGCCCCCTGGTCTTCGCCTTCTCGGAAATCTGCACGATCTCTCTGGCGAGTTCGTCGACGCTCTTCCTGTCGCAGTCGCGCAGCACGGGCACGAGCAGGCCGCTCGGCACATCGACGGCGATGCCGATATTGAAGTACTGCTTCTGGAACAGCGTCGCGCCATCGGGGCTCAGCGACACGTTGAATTTCGGATAGCGCTGCAGTGCCGCGATGCTGGCCTTGACGAGCACCGGCAGCAGCGTGCGCTTCTGTTCTGGATTGGTTGCATTCCACTGCTTGCGGCGATGCTCGAACTGCGTGACGTCGGCATCGTCGTGATGCGTGACGTGCGGAATGAGCACCCAGTTGCGATGCATCGCGCGGGCGACGAATCCCTGGATCTTGCCCACGGGCTTCGCTTCCACCGGGCCGTACGCGGAAAAATCGTCGGCCGGCCAGGGCGGCAACGAGTCGAGCGGAGATTTGTTTTCCATAGGGTTACGTCACCCGCCGCAGGTCGCCGGCGCAGTGTCCGGGCATTTCTACCTCACCGGTCCGCGCTATGCAACAACGGTGTTGATTAGCGGCAATGACGTGAGGCGACAGAAAAGCGGCAGCGCGAACCGCCGCGACGCGCTGCCGCCGCAGCGATACCCGGAATGTCATTCGACAGCGTTGTTGATTTGTTTCGGGCGGGATAGTCTCGCCGCGGTTCGAGAAAACCCGCACCGAGGAGTCGCGATTGCACGCATCAGCAGGCGAAGCCACGCACGCACCGTATCCGGCACGGGCCGTCGCCTGGTACGCGACCATCGTGCTCGCGTTCCTGTACTGGCTGTCGATTCTCGACCGCTTCATCATTTCGCTGCTGGTCGATCCCATCAAGCACGACCTCGGACTCACCGACGTGCAGTTCGGCCTGCTGCAGGGCTTCGCGTTCGCGCTCACCTTCGCGATCTTCGGCCTGCTGTTCGGTTCGCTCGCCGACCGCGTCAGTCGCCGCTGGGTGATCTTCTCGGGCGTTTCCATCTGGTCGCTGGCGACGGCGGCCTGCGGCGTCGCGCAGAATTTCTGGCATCTCGCGCTGGCGCGCATCGGCGTCGGCGCAGGCGAGGCGGCGCTCAATCCGTGTGCCACTTCAATGCTCACGGATCTGTTCCCCCGCGAACGGCTCACGTCCGCCATGGCCGTCTACGCGATGGGCGCGACCGTGGGCATGGGCACCGCCTTCATCTTCGGCGGCGCGATCGTGCAGTTCGTATCGGGCAGCGAGACGATGGCGCTGCCGCTGATCGGCGAAGTCCGCTCGTGGCAGGCGGTGTTCTTCATCGTCGGCATTCCCGGCATGCTGGCGTCGCTGCTGATCTTCACGGTGCCGGAGCCGCTGCGCCGCGGACGGCGCAGCGAGTCGACGACCAGGGCGCGCAATGCATACGCCGAACTGCTGAAGTTCATGCGCACGCGCAAGCGCTTCTTCATCTGTCACTACGCGGGATTCATTCTGGCTTCGACCATCATCGCCGGCATGGGCGCGTGGTACGCCGCGCACATGGCGCGCAAGTTCGGCTGGGGCGCCGCACAGATCGGCCTGTCGCTCGGCGTCACCATTGCGGGCGCCGGCGTGATCGGCAAGCTGCTTTGCGGCTATGTCGTCGACGCCATGTACAGGCGCGGCACGCGCGATGCACAGATGCGCTGGTACGCCGGCTGCCTGTTCTTCGCCACGCCGCTCGGCATCTGGGCGACCACCAGCGACAACCCGTGGATCTATCTTGGCGCCATCGGCACGTACCTGATCTTCACCAGTTCGCTGCCCGCGTGCTCGAGCGCTGCGCTGAACCTGGTGACGCCGAACGAACTGCGCGGCAGCGGCATCGCCTTGTACGGCGCGGTCGGCGGAATTCTCGGCGGTGGCCTGGGGCCGCTGCTGATGGCGGCGGCAGCGCAATACATCTACGGCAGCGAGAGTGCGATCGGCCTCGGCATGGCAACGGTGATCGGCGTGTGCGGCCCGCTCGGCGCGATCTTCCTGGCGCTCGGGTTCCGCGCCATGCGCGAGGCCGTGACGGAAGCGGAGTCCTGGGAGCGCTGACGGCAACGATCGCAGGACTGTTCGTTGAGCTGACGGCATCGCACGCTCGCGCGTCGACTCGCTGAAACCGTTCAACCGGAGCGCGCGAGCTTCTTTTCGGCGTCGCGGCTGCGGGACGTCGCCAGGTTCTGCGCGATCGTGTCGAGCAGTTCGTCGAGACGCTGCAGATCCTGATCGTTCAGCCCGAGGAACGTTTCGTCCTCGTTGACCTTGGCGACTTCGCCGAGACGCCCCAGCAGCGGTTGCGCCGCGGGCGTCAGGTGCACGCAGTAGGCCCGACGATCCTTGGGATTCTCGCGACGCTCCAGATAACCGTCTGCGCACAGACGGTCGATGAGCTGGCCGGCGCTCACTTCCGTGATTTCGAGAGCGGCAGCGATGGTGCGTTGCGTTGCGCCTGCATTGCTGGCGACGGCGACGATCACGCCCCATTTCGCGCGGGTCAGACCGTCGGTCTCGACCGTCTGGTCGAAACGCTGGCGCATCTGCCGTGCGATGACGTTGAGCTTGATCGAGATGGCCCGCTTGCGGTTCTTCGGCGACTCTTCGCAGGCCGCATCGGCCGGCGTCTTCACGGTGTCGGCCTCGCCGAAAATGCTCTCCGGACGGGGAGGTATACGACGCATCCTTACACCCGCTCGATGATGATGGCCGGCGCCATGCCGCCCGCCGCACACATGGTGACCAGCGCGCGCCTGAGATCGCGGCGTTCCAGTTCATCGAGTACGGTGCCGATGAGCACGGCGCCCGTCGCACCGATCGGGTGACCGAGCGCGATGGCGCCGCCGTTCACGTTGATCTTTTCGCGATCGATGCGCAGGTCGCGAATGAACTTTTCGACCACGACGGCGAAGGCTTCGTTGACTTCCCACAGGTCGATGTCGTTCACCGTGAGTCCCGCCTTCGCGAGAATCTTTTTCGCGGCGGGCACCGGCGCATTGAGCATGAGCGTGGGATCGTCGCCGATGTTGGCGCTCGCCACGACGCGTGCGCGCGGCTTCAGGCCGTGCTTCTTCGCATAGTCGCCCGAGGCCAGCAGCAATGCCGCAGCGCCGTCCACCACGCCCGACGAACTGCCGGCGTGATGCACGGGCTCGATCTGGAGATCGGGATAGCGCCGGTTGATCAGCTGGCGGAACGTCGGCCCGTTCGGTTCGATCGACAGGTCGGCGATCTGCGCGAAGCTCGGCTTCAGCGCGGCGAGATCCTGCGCGGTGGTCTGCGGGCGCGGATGCTCGTCCTTCGCCAGGACGAGTTGCCCGGCATCATCGACGACCGGGACGATGGAGCGATCGAATCGCCCTTCGCCGATGGCACGCGCCGCGCGGCGCTGGCTTTCGAGCGAGAAGGCATCGAGCGCTTCGCGGTTGATCTTTTCCAGCGAGGCGATGGCGTCGGCGCACACGCCCTGATTCGATTGCGGATGACGCTCCGCGAGCCGCGCATTGCCGGTGCCCAGGCCCATCGGCTTGAAGCCCGCGGCGCGTTCCTGCTGACCGATCTCGGTGATGTGCGACATCATCTCGGTGCCGCCGGCGATCACGAGATCTTCCATGCCGGAACGAATCATGGCCGCCGCAAAATTCGTGGCCGTGAGGCCGCTGCCGCAGAAGCGGTCGAGCGTGACGCCGCTCGCGCGAATATCGAAACCCGCATCGAGCGCAGCCATGCGGCCCAGATCGCCGCCCTGCAGACCCTTCTGGGCGCTGGTGCCCCAGATGATGTCGTCGACTTCGGCGGTGTTGAGACCGTTGCGCTCCTGGAGCGCCTTCAGCACGGTGGCGGCGAGGTGTTGAGGATGCAATCGCGACAGCGCGCCCTTGCCGGGCTTGCCGAGTCCGCGCGGCGTACGCACCGCGTCGATGATGAACGCTTCAGTCATTGCATCCCCCGGGTTATTGCTGACGCCGCGGCCGAGGCGACGTTAGTGTGTTACGCAAATCGCAACTTAGAGGCTTTTACTCCAATGGCACTGACTTAAGGATTTGCTCTGCCTGTGGGGCCGGCTTTAACCGGCCTGAAAACAGTCAGGCTAAAGCCTGACCTACAGAAAGAAGCGCTTAAGTC
>NZ_DAINNK010000076.1:0-23946 GCF_036735925.1 Povalibacter sp. | reverse complement strand
CTGTAGGTCAGGCTTCAGCCTGACTCTGATAAAGAGGCCGGCTGAAGCCGGCCCCACAGGGAAGAGGTTCAGAAGCTGTACGTGAAGCTGCCCTGCACGAACCGCCCCGACGCCCCGTTCGGCGCAATGAACGAGTACGGATTGATGCCGCTCGCCCGGTTGTGGGTCACGTACTTGTCGGGATAGTCGTTCAGCACGTTCTGCACCAGCAGGTCGACGCGCCAGGCGCTGTCGCTCTGGTAGCTGAAACCCAGGTCCAGATACGTCTCCGGCGAGAAGCGCTGATCGACATTGCCGTTGGCCGCGGCAACGCCGGCAACGTCGCCGACGTTGTACCAGTACTCGCTGTAGCGGGTGACCGTCGCGTCCGCCGCCCACGAGCCGATGGTGTAACGACCATTGACGATGAACTTGTTCTGCGGCGTGCCGCGCTCGGCATCGCGCACCTTCGCGCCGCGGATCGAGACGACCTGTGCGCCGCCGACCGTCACTTCGCGATTCACGTTGTCGACCTCGGTATCGAGGAAACTCGCCGCCGCCGTGAGCTGCAGATCGCTGCCGTCGAAGCGGAACTGCTTGCGCGCCACGACATCGACGCCGTTGGTCTTCTGGTCCCAGGCATTCAGGTAGTAGGACGCCTGCGTGTAGCCGGCGAGTCCAGCGGCGTTGAATGCTGCGGTGACCGTCGGACCCTGCAGCGTCTCCGACACCTGGATCACGTCCTTGATGTTGAGGCTGTAGGCATCGATCGTGATCGAGCTGGTGCTGTCGGGCCGGATGACGGCGCCGAGCGAATACGTCGTCGACTCTTCGGGATCGAGCGGCTTCGCGCCGAACGCCGCCGCCGTCGGGTCGGCCGTGCGGAACAGGCGCGTGCGTCCAGGGACGAGCACGGCCGTGCCGCTGTTGCTCCAGTTGCTGGTGTAGCCGCTCGACTGGTTGCCGAGCTGCGCCAGGCTCGGCGCATGGAAGCCGGTGCTCACCGTGCCGCGCAAGGCGAACGCGGGCACGAACTCATAGCGCGCCGTCAGACGATAGTTGCTGGTGCCGCCGAAGTCGGAGTAGTCCTCGTAACGCGCGGTGAGACCGACGTCGAATTTATCGGTCACGGCCGAATCGAAGCCGACGTAGCCGCCGTAGACGTCGCGCGTCACCGAGCCTGCGTCTTCTGCGCGGATGCCGGCGGTCGACGAACCCGTCGAGGGAATGCGCGAGGTGTCGGTCGCGAAATTCACGCCCGGAAACTGCGAAGCGTATTGCTGGTAGATGCCGCCCGGACCGTAGAGCGATGCGACCGTGGCACCGGCGAGCGGACCGCCGTCGTAGCCGATCGGATCACCGAGATCGGCCGTGCCCCAGTACTCGTGACGGAACAGACCGCCGGCGGACAGCACCAGCGATTCGAGCGCGCCCGACGGCAGATCGCGCGTGTAGTCGGACGTCACCGACGTCGTGCGGCTCTTCCAGGAGCCGAGTTCGAAATCGGTCGGGCTGTCGGGGCCGTAGCTCGGATTGATGGTGCTGTAGACGTGGCGTCCCGTTTCGTTCTGTCCGAACGATACCGCCGTGTCGAGCTTGCCGAAGGCGTCGGCCTGGTAGGTCAGACCGGCGACGGCGGCGACGTCCTCGGCGGTGTAAGTCAGGTACGGCTGATAGATATCCGGATACACACCGAGCACGGCGGTTTCGGAGATGCGCGTGCCGTCGGCCACCGTCGGATTGGTGGTGATCGCCTTCACGACGCGTTCGGGATTGACGTAGTTGAGGCCTTCCTTGTGCGCATAGTTGGCCCAGCCATAGGCATTCACGCTGTCGCTGATTTCATAGCCGGCGTTGACGAGGGCGCTGAAGTGTTCGCGCGCCTGTTGGCCCCACTGGCCGTACTTCTTGTCGAAGGTCTCGTTGCGCGGATCGCCGTTCGGGAAGAGCTGGCGCCAGTCTTCCTCGCTGCGATCGACGTTGTCGTTCTTGAGATAGTCCGCGCTGATGTCGACGAAGCCGCGGTCGCCGAGCGCCAGGCCGCTCCAGCCATTGATCGAACGCGTGAAGCCGCCGCCGTCGGTATAGCCGCCGACATTCGCGACGACATCGCCGCCGGACGAACTGTCCTTGAGCACGATGTTGACGACGCCCGCAATGGCGTCCGAGCCGTACTGCGCAGCCGCGCCATCGCGCAGCACTTCGACGCGTTCGACGGCGCTCACCGGAATCACGTTGAGGTCGACGACCTGCGCCGCCGGCCACGGATCGGTGCCGGAGAGCTGCGCCGACACGTTGCGACGCTTGCCGTTCACCAGAATCAGCGTGTACGCCGGACCGACGCCGCGCAGCGAAGCAGCGCGCACGCCCTGCCCTTTCACAGCGTTCTGGCCCTGCGGAAAGTTGAACGACGGATGCAGCTTCGACAACGCCTGGTTCAGCGTGACCGCGCCGGTTTCCTTGAGCTGCGCCGGCGTGATGACATCGACGGGCGCGGTGCTGGTGAGCGCCGTCGTGTCCTGACGCGCCGTGCCGAGCACGACGATGGTATCGAGCACGCCTTCGCCCGCTGCGGCAGCCGCCGCGGTGTTCGCATCCTGCGCGTGAATGACGGGCGCGGTGGCGCCGAGCAGAGAAGCAATGACGATCGAAAGCGGACGCATGTGGATTCCCGTGAGTTGATTGCTGCTCCGAGTGTCGCGATCGCGGCGCGCCGGAGCGGTCGGCCAGTTACTGGTCGTTGCCAGTGCGATGTGCCGGGAATCTAGGGACGCGGTTGCGCGGCAACCAATGCCGAGTCGTTATCTGCTGTGCACGCGCGATTGTGTGATCGGTTTGTGACCGGGGCGGTGACGAAAGTGCGGTGGGCGTTACTCGGCGAGAGCGGTTCGCTGACCGCTCTGTGACCGCGTGGTTTGGCGGGAGATGACGAGGGAGGTGCTGAAACGCGGTGAGTTGCGCAAATCTGCGCAACGCTGGCGGTGGAGCTGCGGAAATCTGCGCAGCTCTTCTGTGGGTCAGGCTTCAGCCTGACATCCGGAAGCCGGCTGAAGCCGGCCCCACAGCAGGAACGAAGATCCCTCTGCTCTTCCTGTAGGTCAGGCTTCAGCCTGACATTCCCCCAGGCCGGCTGAAGCCGGCCCCACAGCAGGAACGAAGACCTCTCTGCTCTTCCTGTAGGTCAGGCTTCAGCCTGACATTCCCCAGGCCGGCTGAAGCCGGCCCCACAGCAAGAACGAAGATCCCTCTGCTCTTCCTGTGGGTCAGGCTTCAGCCTGACATTCCCCAGGCCGGCTGTGACCGAAGGAAATCCCCACGGGAAAGCCGGCGCCACAGGAGGACATTTCCAGGCGAACGACGAGAAATTCATCACCCGCGGGCGACGCCCCGCAAACAAACTCTCCCCTCACTCGCCGCCATCGTCACGGAAGACCGATGCCCTACGACGCCCTGCTGAAAGGCCGAATCTCACTCACTGGTCACTACTACATCGCAACGACCGTCACTGCCGATCGTCATCCCCTGTTCGATTCCTTCGCTCATGGCCGGATGGCGATCAACGCAATGCGCACACAGGACCTGGCCGGTCATACGCAGACACTGGCCTGCGTCGTCATGCCCGATCATGTTCATTGGCTGGTGCAGTTGACGAAGCTGACGCTGTCGGAGGTCGTCCGTCGCTTCAAGGGATGCGTGGCGATCGAGGTGAATCGGCTGCGAGGCAGGAGCGGTCCGGTGTGGCAGCGCGGCTTCCACGATCACGCCGTGCGATCGGATGAATCGCTGGAGCGGATCGCGAGATACATCATCGAGAATCCGGTGCGCGCGGGACTGGTGGCGGGGATCGGCGAGTATTCGCTATGGCATTCGATGTGGGATCTCTGACGGCGGCGGCTCCGCTGTAGGTCAGGCTTCAGCCTGACATCTCCCAGGCCGGCTGTGACCGAAGGAAATCCCCATGGGAAAGCCGGCCCCACAGCAAGAAGGAAGATCTATCTGCTCTTCCTGTAGGTCAGGCTTCAGCCTGACACTCCCCAAGGCCGGCTGAAGCCGGCCCCACAGTGAGAGTCAAAGAGAGAAGCGCCAGCTCAGCCAGCCGCCCACGCCTGTTCCAGTCGCTTGCGCTGGTCGGCGGTCAGCAGTTCGCCGCGGCCGGCGAGCTGATTGTCGCGCAGGTGCGCAAGTCTGGTGGTGCCGGGGATCGTGGCCGTCACCGCGGGATGCGAGACGACGTACTTGAGCATCACCTGCGCCCAGCTCGTCGCGCCGATCTCCGTGGCCCAGCCCGGCAGCGGCTTGCCGGCAAGCTGCGAGAGCACATTGCCGCGGCGGCCGCCGAGCGGCACGTTGATCAGCACGGCGACGCCCTTCTCCTGCGCGAGCGGCAGAATCTCTTCCGCTGCGCCGTGGTTGTCGATCGAGTAGTCGACCTGAATGAAATCCAGCGGCAACGTCTTCAGCGCATTGATCATCTGCGGATACTGATCGTCGGTGGACGTGGTGCAGCCGATGTAGCGCACCTTGCCTTCCTGCTTCCATTCCTTCAGGCGCGGAAACAGTTCATCGATGCCGTGGAAGTTGTGGATCTGCAGCAGATCGAGCTTCTTCACCTGCAGTCGCGCGAAGGCTTCTTCGATCTCGGCATTGCCGGGCTTGACGTCGCCGCGGATCGGCGTCTTGGTGGCGATGAACAACTGGTCGCGGTTGCCAAGTTCCTTCACCAGGTTGCCGATCACGACTTCCGATTCGCCGTAGCCGCGCGCCGTGTCGACGACTTTCGCGCCGAGCTTCGGAAAGTTCTCCAGGACTTCCTTGCGGGCCGCGATGTCTTCCGGCGACGTCACGCTGTACGCATTCGTGCCGAGACCGATGACGGGCAGCTTCTCGCCGGTCTTGGGAATCGCCTTGGTGATGAGCGGCAGGTCGGCGGCGAAAGACGGTCCGCCGAGCGCGATGCCGATGCCGGCAGCCAGACCGCTCTTCATCAGGGTGCGTCGCGTGAAACCAGGAAACGTCGCGGACATGTCGTTCTCTCCCGTGGCTGGCCGAAATCAGACGCGGCACTTTGCCAGAACCCTACGACGGCGCAATTCTGTGCCGGTAACAGCGCGAATCACGCCGGATTTCTGACGGGAACCTGACATTCCTGCGCACGTCTTCCATGCATCAACCGGTACAGCGCGGGCAGCACGAGCAAGGTCAGCGCCGTCGACGACACGATGCCACCGATGACGACAGTAGCCAGCGGTCGCTGCACCTCCGAACCGGTGCCGACATTCAGCGCCATCGGCACGAAGCCGAGGCTTGCCACCAGCGCAGTCATCAGCACGGGACGCAGGCGCGTCAACGCGCCGGTGCGGATGGCTTCATCGAGCACGGTGCCCTGCAGTCGCAGTTCGCGAATGAACGACAGCATCACGACGCCGTTCAGCACCGCGATGCCCGACAGCGCGATGAAGCCCACGCCGGCGGAGATCGACAGCGGCATGCCCCGCACCAGCAGTGCGAGCACGCCGCCCGTCAGCGCCAGCGGCACGCCGCTGAACACGACCAGCGTGTCGCGTCCCGACGAGAACACCGCGTACAGCAGGCCGAACACCAGCAGCAGCGTCAACGGCACGACGATGGCAAGTCGTTGCGAGGCCGATTCGAGCTGTTCGAACGTGCCGCCGTAGTCGAGCCAGTAACCCGCCGGCAATTGCACCGACGATCCGATCCGCTCGCGCGCCTCGGCGACGAACGATCCCAGATCGCGGTCGCGCACATTGCTGGTGACCACGACGCGCCGCTTGCCGTTCTCGCGGCTGATCTGGTTGGGCCCGAGGGTCACTTCGATGCTGGCGAGTTCGCCGAGCGGTACGAATTCGGGCGCATCGGCGCTGCCGAACTGATCGGCATCGCCGCGCACTTCCCGGGTGGCCGCGCCCAGCTTCACCGGCAGGCGCGCGAGCATCGCCGGATCGGTACGCAGCTCGTCGCCGAGCCGCACGAGAATGCCGAAGCGACGGTCGCCTTCGAACATCACGCCGGCATGATCGCCGCCGAGTGCGGAATGAACGACGTCCTGCACGTCCGCGACCGACAGGCCATAGCGCGCCAGACGCTCGCGATCCGGGTTGATGGACAGCAGCGGCAGGCCGGTCACCTGCTCGGTCTTCACATCCGCCGCGCCATCGACCTGCGACAGCACGCGCTCGATGCGCTCGCCGAGCTGCGCCAGCACCTCCAGATCGTCGCCATACACTTTCACGGCGACGTCGGAGCGCACGCCGGAGATGAGTTCGTTGAAGCGCATCTGGATGGGCTGCGTGAATTCGTAGTTGCTGCCGGGAATCTCGGTGGCTGCGGCTTCGAGATCGGCCACGAGCTGCGCGCGCGGCTTGTCCGGATCGGGCCATTGCGCGCGCGGCTTCAGGATCACGAACGTGTCGGAGACCGACGGCGGCATCGGATCGTTCGCCACTTCCGCGGTGCCGATCTTGCCGAAGACGTGCGACACCTCCGGTAATTGCGTCAATCGGGCCTCGAGCGCTTTCTGCATGGCCACCGCCTGCGTCAGGCTGGTGCCGGGAATGCGCATGGCATGCAGGGCGATGTCGCCTTCGTCGAGACTGGGAATGAATTCTCGCCCCATGCGCGTCGCCGCGAAGCCCGACAGCACCACGAGCACGACCGCCGCCGCGACGACGATCACGCGCCATTGCAATGCCCGCGCGAGCAGCGGTTCGTAGGCGGAACGGATCGCCTGCATGATCCGGTTCTCCTCGTGCGCGACGCTGCCCCGCACGAAGATCGCCACCGCCGCGGGCACGAACGTCAGCGACAGCACCACCGCAGCAGCCAGCGCGATCACCACCGTGAACGCCATCGGATGGAACATTTTTCCTTCGATGCCGGTAAGCGTGAAGATCGGCAGGTACACCACGAGGATGATGGTCACGCCGAAGACGCTGGGCCGCACGACTTCGCCCGTCGCGCGGCGCACGATGTCGAGCCGTTCCGGCAACGACAGCAGGCGCTGCAGCCGCTTCTGTTCCATGCCGAGATGACGCAGGCAGTTCTCGACGATGATCACGGCGCCATCGACGATGAGCCCGAAGTCGAGTGCGCCGAGGCTCATGAGATTGCCCGACACGCGCGAGCCCACCATGCCGGTGATGGTGGCGAGCATGGCGATCGGAATCACCGCCGCCGTGATCAGCGCCGCGCGGATGTTGCCGAGCAGCGCGAACAGGATGGCGATGACCAGCAGCGCGCCTTCGGCGAGATTCTTCGTGACCGTGCGGATGGTGGCATCGACCAGCGTGGTGCGGTCGTAGATCGCGGTGGCCTGCACGCCCTGCGGCAACGAGGGCGCAATGTCCGCCAGCTTCGCGGCGGCGGCGGAGGCGACCGCGCGGCTGTTCTCGCCCACCAGCATGAACACCGTGCCGAGCACGACTTCCTCGCCGTCCTGGGTCGCCGCGCCCGCGCGCAGTTCGCTGCCGACCTTTACTTCGGCCACCTGCGCGAGACGGATGGCGATGCCCTGGCGCTGCGCGACCACCACCTCGCGCAGTTCTTCGATGGTGGTGACCTGTCCCGGCGAGCGGATCAGGTACTGCGAACCGCTGCGTTCGATGTAGCCGGCGCCGACGTTTTCGTTGTTGCTGGCGACTGCGTCGAGCAGGTCGCGGAACGTCAGGTCGTAGGCCATCAGGCGCGCGGGATCGGGTTCGATCACGTAGGCCTTCTCGAAGCCGCCGATGGTGTTGACCTCGACCGCGCCGGGCACCTGCCGCAATTGCGGACGGATGATCCAGTCCTGCACGGTGCGCAGGTCGGTCGGCGTGTGCGCGCTGCCGGGTTCCGCCGTCACCGTGTACATGAAGATCTCGCCCAGGCCGGTGGCGATGGGCCCGAGCGTGGGTTCGATGCCGCGCGGCAGTTGCGAGCGCACCTCGTTCACGCGCTCGGCCACGAGCTGGCGCGCGAAATAGATGTCGGTGCCGTCGCGGAACACCGCCGTCACCTGCGACAGTCCGTAGCGCGACAGCGAGCGCGTGTACTCCAGCGCCGGAATGCCGGCGAGCGCATTCTCGATGGCGAAGGTCACGCGCTGTTCCGCTTCGAGCGGCGAGTAGCCGGGCGCCTCGGTGTTGATCTGCACCTGCACATTGGTGATGTCGGGCACGGCGTCGATCGGCAGCCGCTGGAAGTTCGCGATGCCGAGCAGGACCACGAGCAGCGCCGCGGTGAGCATGACCCAGCGCTGGCGCAGGGAGAAGTCGACGATTCGAGTGAGCATGCAAGTAACCTTTCTTCTGCAGGTCAGGCTTCAGCCTGACTCCGGAACAGGCCGGCTGAAGCCGGCCCCACAGGAAGAGAAGATGTCAGGCTGAAGCCTGACCTACAGGAAGAGGCGGACCTCGTCTCAGTGATCATGCGACGCTCCCGCCTTCTCGATGTCCGCCTTGATCAGATAGCTGTTGGCGGTGACGTAGCGCGCGCCGGGCTCGAGGCCAGCGGTCACTTCCACGTGCGTCGCATCCGAGCGGCCCAGTTCCAGCCGGCGCGCCTCGTAGCTGTCGCCGACGTTGGCGAAGACCACGTCGGCATCGCGGAAGCGCTGCAACGCCGCGCGTTCGACTGCGAGATCGACCTTCCTTTCCGCCACCGTCACGCGACCGGTGACGAACTGGCCGGGGCGCAGTTGTCCGGCGGCATTGTCGATGACGACGCGTGCGCGCACGCTCTGGCTGCCATGCACGGCGAGCGGCGCAATCCGCGAGATGTGCCCGGTCGCAACCTGCCTGCCGTCGAGGTCGAGCAGTTCGACGCGCTGCCCTTCCTCGATGCGGCTCAGTTCGCGCTGGAACACATCGAGTTCGGCCCAGACGCGCGAGATGTCGACGATGGTGAACAGCGCCGTATCGCCGGTGGCTTCGCCGACCTGCGCCTGCTGTTCGACGATGGTGCCGCCGATCGGCGCGGTGACCGGATAGTTCAGCAGGCTCTCGTTGCTCTGTACCTGCGCGAGCAGTGCGCCGCGCGCGACCGTGCTGAAAGGCTGCACGCCGATCTCGCGCACCACGCCCGGATAGCGAGCACGCACGCGCGAGATGCGCGATGGGTCGGCCTGAACTGCGCCGGTCAGCAGCAGCTGTTCCTTGAGTAGCGCCGGTCCCGCCTCCTGCGTGACGATGCCCATCGCCGCGGCGGTCGCCACCGCAATGGTGGTTCGATCCTCGGGCCCCTCTTCATGGGTGTGCTCATCGTGTTCATGCTCGTGCCCGTTCTCGTGGGCATGTTCGTCCGCCGCATGATCCGAACCGCAGCCGGACAACAGCAATGCAAGCAGCGCAATCGGGAACAGGGACTTCATGGGGATTCTCCATCGACGACCATCGTCATCGGCTGGCCGGTGAGACGTTCGAGTTCGATCAACTGGGTGTGGAATTCAGTGGCGGCACGGATGGCGTCGAGTTCGATCTCGAGCAGCTGCCGCTGCGCGTCGGCCAGCTCCAGGAAGGAAAAACGGCCGGCGCGGTAGCCGGCTTCGGTGGTGCGCAGCATGTCCAGCGCCTGCGGACGGATGCGTTGCTGCAATGCCTGCGCCTCCGTACGTGCATGCACCAGCTCCTGGTAGATGCCGAACAGCGTGGCGTGCAGTTCCAGCCGTCGCGCTTCGCGGGTCAGGGCCAGCGACTCGCGCTCGGCCTGCGCCGCGCGGATCTCGCCCTGCGCGCGTCGCCTACTGCTCAATGGCATCGAGAACCCGGCCACGAAGGCGGCATCGTCGAAGGCTTCGAGACGCCGCACGCCGAAGCTGAGATTCAGGTTGGGACGCTGCTGCGATTGCGCGAGTCGCGTGCGCGCCTCGGCGACGCGGTCGTGCGAGGCGAAGGCCAGCAGATCGGGATTGGTCTGCAGTCGCTGCGCGAAGGCATCGAAGGGTTCGACTTCCTTCAGCGCAAAGAGCTGGCCTTCCGCTGCGCCGAACTGCGGCGACTCTTCGCGCCACTGCGTCGACAGCGCGACCCGCGACGCCAGCAGCTCATGCTCGGCATGTTCGACATCGATGCGCGTGCGCGCCAGCGCGATCTCGGCGCGGCTGAACTGCACCGGCGAGGCTGCACCCGCCTCGACGCGCGAACGTGCGGAAGCGCTCGCCGCCTCCGCCAGCAACTCCGCGCGCTGCATCGCTTGCAGTTTTTCCTGATCCGCCAGCACGTGCACGAAGCGCTTCGCCACTTCCGCCAGCACGTCCGCCTGCCGCGAGCGCTGTTCGGCCGTGAGTCGTTCGACTTCGAACTCGCCCAGTTCGCGCCGCGCCTGCGCCTTGCCGCCGAGTTCGATCAGGCGCGAGAGCTGCAGCGTCGTTTCGAGCGCATCGATGCCCGACAGCTCGCCGCTGCCGGCAAAGTTCTCGAGTTGCAGATCCAGGGACAGCGGCGGCGCCAGCGCCTGCACCGCAGCCTGTTCGCGCGCGGCCGTCGCCTGCGGCTGGAAAGCAGCCAGCTCCGGATTGCGCGCGGTGACGAGTCCGATCGCCTCGCGCAATGAGATGGCATTCGAATCGGCCGCGACGCCGGCGACTGCCCAGCACGCGAGCACGCACGCGCCGGCGGCGCGTGTCAGCAGAATCTTCATGTGAAACCTCCAGGCACGGGCATCGCGTGCCCGCGCATCGATCAATCCGAAGACGATTGCAGGAGGTTTACAGCGGCGGGCCGCGCAATGGCGGCTTCAGGAGGAAAAGGGACCGCAGCGGCACGAACGCCGTTGCAAGGCGCGGGAGGTCACTGCTCCGAGGCGGCAGCAACAGCAGCAGCATCGCGAGCAGCAGCACGGGCATCAGGACATCGCTGGGATCGGCCTGCTTTTTCAGCAGCACGACGTCGAAGACGTTCACATCGCGGTCTGCGTGGCCCGTGCCGGTGTGATGTTCATCGTTGTGCACCGAGCCGTCGCCCAGGTGCACGGCCGATGCCGGTTCTTCGCCGTCCAGGCACAGATGCAGATGCACGTCCGCCAGTCGCGTTGCGACGAACGCGATCAGGATCAGCCAGAGCCAGCGGCGATGTACCCGGTGCATGGATCGAGTATGGCAAAGGCCGGATGGCGAGTGGAAGTGCGATCTGCTCTCCCCTGTAGGTCAGGCTTGTAGGTCAGGCTTGTAGGTCAGGCTTGTAGGTCAGGCTTGTAGGTCAGGCTTTAGCCTGACTCCTTTAATAAGAAGGCCGGCTGAAGCCGGCCCCACAGAAGCCGGCCCCACAGGAAGAATAAGTAAGAACAGGAAGACGCTCACGCCACCCGCTCTGCCGCCTCCACCCGCTCCACGCTCATCGGCGTATGGAACATGCGCCCGCGGCGCTCGCGCCAGAGTTCGACGATGCCGTGCAGGGCGTCGAGTCCGTCGGTCAGGGCCGCGGGGCCCGGCTGCAGGATCGAGCTCGAACGGATCTCGTGGATCTCGCCGTCGCGCACGGCCGGAATCGCCTGCCAGCCGTTGCGACGTTCGATCGCATCGCGACGGAACGGCTTGCCGTTCCATGAGGCGATGATGATGTCGGGCGCGCGACTCACGACGTCGTCATGATCCGCGACGACGCGTTCTTCGGTGCGCCGATGGCGCGCGAGTTCGGCGAAGCAGTTCGTGCCGCCGGCGATCGAGATCAGTTCGGATACCCACTGGCTCGCGCTGATCGCGGGTTCATCCCATTCCTCGAAGTAGATGCCCGGCCGGGAGTCCTGCGCCGCGCGACTGCGGATCGACTCGACACGCCATTCGAGCGTGCTGGCGTAATGTGCTGCGGCCGCTTCCCTGCCGACCATGGCGCCGACGATGCGGATCATGTCGAGGATGCCGCGCACCGACTGCTGATTGAACAGGTGTACGGCGACGCCGTGCTGCGAGAGTGCCGCCAGCGTCGCGCCGTGCGTCTCGCCGCAACCCAGCACGAGATCGGGCTGCAGCGCGCCGATGCGATCGATGTGCGAAACACCGTGGATCGAAACGCGCGGCTTTTTGTGCTGCGACTCCGGCAACCGGTCGACCGTGCCGGCGAAACCCGCGATACGCCGGTCTTCGCCCAGCAGACACAGGGTCTCCGCAGTCTCCGTACTCAGACAGACGATGCGTGAAGGATAGGTGTCCATGTGTTCAACCCGATCAGGCGTTCGAAACGGGAGCCAGGTGATGACAGACCCGCATTGCGCACGCGAAGTTCAACTACCCGCGATTAATGCGACAGTGCCGGCGATTCATCGATAAAGACGAATGAAGCACTCGATCTGCGACAGCCGACCGGAAAAAACTTCAATGCCTGGAGCCATTCCGATCAGGCGATGCGTGACGACGGGACATATGAAAGCATCGATGCTGGTGAGCGGGGCAGCATCGACCGGCGATTGACTGGATTTGACCGCCCCTTGACCGAATCGGACACGCTGCACGCATGAATCCCGTCGCAAAGGCACTTGGGCACATCGAAAGTCATCAAGTCCGTTTTGTTCTTCCCCCTCCTCCGCGCAGCGGGGAGGGTAGGGAGGGGTCTTCTCTGATCGGTGGGGTCGCGATGCCGTGAGCGGCGTGTTGAATGCAGCTACGGAGAAGACAGAGAGCGAAAGGAATGGGCCGATCGCTTAAGTCAGTCCCATTGGGCTGTGACCTCATGGGGAAGCCTGACTCAGATAAAGAGGCCGGCTAAAGCCGGCCCCACAGGAAGAGGTCCCCACCCTGACCCTCCCCCCTGCGCGGAGGAGGGGATCAGACAGAGCGAAGCCGTCAGGATCGACGCTGCAGCTCCGCGGCCACGGCATCGAACAGCGACTGCATTCCGAACGACACGTCCTGGATGCGGCCGTTGACGAAGAAGGCCGGCGTGGAATGCACGCCGCTGTCGCGGCCGCTTTGCTGATGCTCGCGGACGCGCTGGCGATACACCTCGTCGTCCATCTCCGCGGTGTAGCGTGCCATGTCGAGCTGCAGACGCTCGGCGTAGCCCTGCAGCTGCGGCAGCCTGAAGTGCGGCTGATGCTCGAACAGCAGATCGTGCATTTCCCAGAACCTGTTCTGCTCGCCGGCCACCTCCGCGGCTTCCGCCGCGTGCAGCGCATGCGGATGCGCCTCCTCGATCGGAAAGTGCCGGAACACGATGCGCACTTTTTCCGGGTAACGTTCCAGCAGCAGCTTCACGGCGGGCGCCGCCTGCTTGCAGGTCGGGGATTCGAAATCGCCGTCCTCCACGACGGTCCCCGGCGCATGCGCGGGACCGATCTGGTGATCGACGGGAGTGACGGGTGCGGTCAGGTGGGGCTTGTTCATGAGGGGCATGCTACGCGGATGAGACGGTTCCTGCATTCACTGCAGGCGAGTGAGCAGATCTTGTCAGGCTCCGGGTTCGATCGGCACCGGCCGGCGGTGCGCGGCCAGGCAGCAAAGCACGCTCAGGATGACGAAGACCAGCGCCGCCGTCTCCAGCAACGTCGGCAGGCGTCGTTCCCAGAGCAGTCCATAGATCAGCGCGAACACCGTCTCGAACAGGATCATCTGGCCGACGAGCGTCAGCGGCAGCAACCGGCTCATGCGGTTCCACAAAGCATTGCCGACGATGGAAGCGAGCACGGCGATGCCGAGTACGACGGCGCCGAATCGCGCCCATGCGTCGATGGCGTGATGCGTCGTATCGATGGCGAGCGCCAGAGGGATCAGCAGCACGCTCTGTGCGCCGGCGGCCACGCCGATGAGCAGATTCCAGTCGTGCGCCGAAACGTGTTGCAGCCGTGCCAGGCAACGCGCATTGCCGACGGTGAAGGCCGTCCATGACGCCAGCGCGCCGATGGCGCAGAGCAATCCGATCCGCTGGTCGCGAGTCGATCCCGCGGCCGGCCCGACCAGCGCCTGCCAGCCGATGCACACGGTGACGGGCGGCATCAGCTTCGTGCTGATCATCGTCGCGCTGGATCGGGTGAAGGCGGATACGGCGATTGTGATCCCGTAAGGAATCGATCGCCTCTTCCTGTGGGGCCGGCTTCAGCCGGCCGCGACAATCGATCGCACCCACATCCACAAGAAAAAAGTGGCAGCACGTTGAGAGATCGTGCCGACCGCAGCGGCTCAGGCCGGCTGAAGCCGGCCCCACAGGAAGAGCGGGCTCAACGCGCCAGCGCCTTCATCACATTCGCAGGATCGTTCTGTATTGCGCGCAGCAGCGCCTTCGCTGGGCCGGTCGGTTCACGACGGCCCTGTTCCCAGTTGCGCAGCGTTCCTACATCGACTCCGAGGATCAGGGCGAACTTCGGTTGACTGAGATGAGTCAAGGCGCGAACGGCGCGTACGGACACCGCATCGACACGAGTCTGCCGCGAGGGCATCCGCTTGCCCCGGGCAATCTCGTTGTGCTGTTCCATGCTTTCCACCAGACGCTCGAACAACTGCTTCTTCATCACTGCCAATCCTCATTCAACCTGAGAAGGATCGCTTTTTCCTTCGGCGTCAGGTCATCCTTTATTCCCTTCTTGTAGATCAGAATCATCCGGATCTGATCCTCGGCGAGGACGTGGTAATAGATCACGCGCACGCCACCGCTCTTGCCTCTACCGCCCGACGCCCAGCGGACTTTACGAAGACCGCCGGTGCCTACGATCAGATCACCCGCAAACGGATACCGGACCAGATGCCGCTGCAGGGCGGCGCCCCAATCCCCGTCGGTATGTCAATGACGTACGTACGTCAATGACATACCAAAGCGGTCCGTCAATGGGCACTGCTCGGGCGCCTATCGGACCAATGCCCGCATCTTCTCCGCATGCTCCCTGACGATCTCCATCGTCGACACATCCGTATCGAACACGCAATACAGTCCCTGCGCCTCCTGCGGCGGATCGCCGACGAAGGCATCGCCCGGCTTCCACATGAAGTCGGCGTTGGTCGTGCGCCCGGCGCCGCCCCAGGCCCAGAAGTTCGAGCCGGCGACCGGGGCGCCGGCGGCGGCGCGCTGGTAGAGCACGTCGAAGATGGCGCGATAGTAGCGATCGCGATAACGGGTCGATGCGTCGGGACTGAAAGCGCCGCCATCGCGGTTCATGCCGAACTCCTCCAGCACGATGGGCTTGCCCAGCTGCTGCGCGGCATCGATGTGCCAGTTCAGGTAGTCGTTCGCCTTGCCCCAGGCATCGTCATAGGTCTCGGCGGGTCGCTGCGGATCGAACCAGCTCCAGTTCGGCGCCCATAGGTGATACGTGAGGTAGTCGATGTGCGCACTCTTGTGCGACTCGACGTACAGCGCCTTGTCGCCGGCGGCGCCCATCCAGCCTTCGTTGCCGGTGCTGACGAGTTGCTGCGGCGCCAGCGACTCGATGTAGGCGGCGGTTTCGTCAATCCATCGACTGAAGACCTGTGCATTGGCTGCACCGCTGGCATCGCTGCCGGGGCGCGGCTCGTTGGCGAGTTGCCACGACATGATGGTCGGATCTTCGCTGTACAGCCTGCCGGTGACGGTGTTGCGACGCGTGATCAGCACCTTGATGGCATCGCGAAACGCGGCCTGTGCGGCTTCGATCGCGTAGAAGCCCGCGGAGTTGTCCATGAAGCCGTCCCAGTCGCCGGTCACGTCCGGATCGAGCACGGGCCGGCCGGTGAACCAGGCGACGTACTGCGACATGCCGCCGGACCATTGCCAGAAGTTGTTGAGATACACGACCGCCTTCATGTCGCGCTTGCCCATTTCGGCGAGGAAGAAATCCAGGCCGGCGAGCAGTTCCTCGTCGTAGTGACCCGGCGAGGTGGTGATCGCCGGACGCACGGCGCGCTTCAGTTCGCTGGCTTCCGACAGGCCGAGCACGCGGATGTTGGTGACGCCATGCGCCTTGAGCTGATCGAGCTCGCGGGTCAGTCGCTCGCGATCGCCGGTGGCGCCGGCCGAACCGAGATACGCGCCGTACCAGATGTTGGTGCCGACGAAGTAATAGGGTTTGCCGCGCAACCGGAACTGCGTGCCTTCGATGCTGACGAAGTCGGTCGCAGCCTGCGACGACCCTGCCGGAGCTTCCGGCGCTGATTTCTGGCAGGCACTGCACAGCAGGGCGGCGACGAGCAGGACGAGGCGGAAGTGGAACATGAGCCCTCCGATCTTTGTCGTGTGAGCAACGGACGCAACGGTCGCGTCATGGATGCTACCAACAGTGCACGATGCTTGACGGCCAGCCGCCGCGAGACCTAGTCTCCCGATCAACGCCGCGCCCGTCGCGGCGTTTTCATTGATGAAAGCCGCACAGCCCACCCGGGCTGCCTGCGGCTTTTTTGTTTCTGCCATTCGACACAGGAGCCTCCCATGCTTGCATCTTCAAGCCTCCAGACCATCGTGTGGACTTCGCGCCTGCCCGATGCCGAACATTTCTACACTCACCTCGGCCTCTTCGGAAGTCAGGCTAAAGCCTGACCTACAGCGGAGCTGCACCGCTCTGACTGTGGGGCCGGCTTCAGCCGGCCTCTTCGGAAGTCAGGCTGAAGCCTGACCTGCAGCGGAGTGCGCGTCAGGAGGTTTCGCCTTCGCGGATTCTCGCCGCGCGCGTGCTGCGCACGCGCTCACTCATCGGCCGGTCGGGCGCCGGACCGGTGGACTGCCGGAAAGTCAGCGACGATTCCATGATCTGTCCGGAACGTTCGTCCGGTTCGCCACGCAGCATCTTCAGCAGCAACTCGGCCGCGTGCGCCGACATGGCCGGCACCGGTTGCTTGATCGTCGTGAGTGCCGGCCACACCTGGCTGGCCAGCGGCGCGTCGTCGAAGCCGGCCACGGACAGATCTTCGGGAACGGCGAGCCCCATGCCGTGCGCCACCGACAATACGCCCGCAGCCATCTCGTCGTTGCTGGCGAAGATCGCCGTCGGGCGCCGGTCCGCAGGCAGGTTGAGCAGCTTGCGTCCGGCTTCGACACCCGAAGCAAACGAGTTGTAACCCTGCACGATGAGTTTCTTGTCGAGCGCCAGTCCACTGGCCTTCAAGCCATCGCGATAGCCGCTGTAACGATCCGCCACCGCGGCGTGATCGGGATTGCCGATGATGAAGCCGATGCGACGATGTCCCAGCAGCGCGAGCTGCTCCGTCATGCGCGCGCTGCTGTCGCGATCGTTCGTGTAGACGCTGTGCAGATCGTTCTCGTGCTCGGCCGGCGCGATGCGCACGAAGGGCACGGAATGTTCCTTGAGTGCCGCGAGGATCACGCCGATGTCCGACAGCGGCGGCGTGACGATCACGCCATCGGCACGCGACTGGCGCACGTTGCGCATGACGTCGTCGACGAGTCCCGGCGACTGGTAATCGCAGGGATGCAGCACCACCTGGTAACGCGCGGCGCGACAGGTTTCGAGCACGCCCGCCAGCACGCCGGTGGCGTAGTACGCACAGGAATTGTCGTAGAGCACGCCGATCAGGTACGAGCGCTTGCCGCCCATGCCGCGCGCCGACGGGTTCGGGTGATAGTCGAGCTTCCTGATGACGCGCAGCACGCGCTCGCGCGTTTCGGGCTGCACAGTTTTGACGTTGTTGATGACGCGCGAGACGGTCTTGATCGACACGCGCGCCTGCGCAGCAACATCCCGGATCGTGGCAGTGGCCATGCTGAGTCTTGCCTGGGTCGTTCTCGCTAGGCGTTCCCGCCGCCGGGGACGGTCGCTGCGATTTTGTGCGGAGATTCTACGACCGGGGGCCTCTGGCCGGCCGGAATTTTCATGCGCGCCGATCCGGCGCCGGTCCGGTCGACTGACGCAGGATCAGCGACGACGCCACCGGATCGAGCGCCACCGGCGCCGACTCCGGCTGCAGCTGGGCAACGAGCAGCGTGGCGGCCTGACGGGCCAGTCCGTAGAGAGGCAGGCTGATGGTGCTGAGCCGCGGCCAGACCTGGCTCGCCAGCGGTTCATCGCCGCAGCCGGCAATCGACAGCTGCGTCGGTACGGCGATGCCCTTCTCGTGCGCGACATGCAGCGCACCCGCGGCCATCCGGTCGCTGCTGCAGAAGATCGCCGTCGGGCGCAGCGCACGGGGCAGCCGCAGCAGTCTGCGCGCCGCCGCGATGCCGGCTTCGAACGAACCGTCGCCCGCGACGACCCAGCGGTCATCGCACGGCAAGCCGGCAGCGCGCAATCCATCGCAATAGCCTTCATGGCGCTGCGCCGTTCCGGAATGCCGCGGATCGCCCGCCACGAAGCCAATGCGGCGATGGCCGAGCAGCGCCAGCTGCCGGGTCATGGCGCAGGCGGATTCGCGGTCATTGGCAAAGACGCTGCGTGCGGGATCGGAGCGACTGGCCGGCGCCATGCGCACGAACGGAATGCCGTCCTCGGTCAATGCATCGATGACTGCATGTGCATCGGACAGCGGCGGCGTCAGGATCACGCCATCGACCCGGACGCTGCTCACGAACCGGCGGATGTCTTCGCCGAGCGAGGGCGAGCGCGAATCGCAGGCATGACTCACGACCTGGTAGTTCGCCGCGCGGAACCGCGCCAGCGCACCGCCCTGCACTTCCGTCACGTAACTCGCATACGGATTGTCGAAGGGCAGCCCGACCAGCAACGAGCGATGGCCCGCCAGCCGGCGCGCATTGGAACTCGGGCTGTAGCCCAGGCGCCGGATCACGCTCATCACGTGATCGCGCGTCGCCTGGGTCACGCGATCGGAGTTGTTGATGACGCGCGAGACGGTCTTGATGGAAACGCGCGCTTCCGCCGCCACGGTGCCGATCGCCGGTCGCGCGCTCACGATGCTATTCCGTCGCCACCGGCAGATCGTCGCCGAGCGTGTCCTTGTCGGCGTAGGTCAGGCCGAAGCCATAGGCGAACAGCGGCGCGTAGTCGGCGTCGTTGCGGTTGACCGCCGTCTGCTCGATCGAACGCGGCCAGGAGAACGACAGCTTGCCGCGGAAATCCCCGTTCACGCCGCCCTGCGCATCGCGGAACAGCACATCGGCGACGCCGCCGCCTTCCGTGCCCGGCAGCCAGGCCGCGACGAACGCATCGGACGCGTTGAGTTCCGGATTCACCCACAGCGGCCGTCCCGACAGCAGCACCGACACCACCGGAATGCCTTCGCTCTTCAGCTTGCGCAACAGCGCCTCTTCGCTGCCGCGGTAGTCGACGGTCTTCACGTTGCCGTGCCACTCGGCATACGGCTCCTCGCCGAACACGACGATGGCGACGTCGGGCTTGTCGCGGTAGCTGCCGTCGACGCTCAGCACGGCCTGCGGCGCCATCGACTTGATGCCGGCGAAGAGGGACGTCGCGCCGGGAAAATCCTTGTTGGTGTTGCCGTCGCCCTGCCAGGAGATCGTCCAGCCGCCCGACTGCTGGGCGATGTTGTCCGCGCCAGCGCCGGCCACCAGCACCTTGAGGTCGCGACGCAGCGGCAGCACGCCGTTGCGGTTCTTGAGCAGGACCAGCGATTCGCTGACGGCCTGACGCGCGATCGCGCGATGCTCGGCGGCGCCGAGCAGTTCGGTCTTGTTGGCGAGCGGACGCGATGACGGCCGGCCTTTTTCGAACAGGCCGGCGCGCAGTTTCACTCGCAGGATGCGCGCGACCGCATCGTCGATGCGCGCTTGCGGAATGTCGCCGGACTGCACCTGGACCACGGTGTTGGCGATGAAGTTCTTCCAGTCCTTCGGCACCATGATCATGTCGACGCCGGCATTGATGGCCTGCGCGCATTTGTCTTTCGAACAGCCCTGCACTTCGTCGATGCCGTCCCAGTCGCTGATCACGAAGCCGTCGAAGCCGAGCCTGTCCTTGAGCACGTCGGTGAGCAGGTACTTGTGGCCGTGCAGTTTCAGCCCCTGCCAGCTGTTGTAGGAGGCCATGACGGTCTGCACGCCGGCTTCGAGCGCAGTGAGGTAGCCCTGCGCGTGGATGTCCAGCAGCGCCTGTTCGCTCGCGGTGTTGTCGCCGCGATCGATGCCCTGATCGGTGCCGCCGTCGCCGATGTAGTGCTTGGCGGTGGCGATGACATGCCGGCTGTCGAGGAACTCCGCCGAACCCGGCGCGCCCTGGATGCCGCGCACCATCGGCCCCGCATAGGCGCGCACGATTTCCGGATCTTCCGAGAATCCTTCATAGGTGCGGCCCCAGCGATCGTCGCGCACGACGGCGACCGTGGGCGCGAACGTCCAGTCGATGCCCGTGACTGCCACTTCGACGGCTGCGGCGGCACCGATGCGCTCCATCAGCACGGGATCGTTGGCGGCGCCGAGGCCGATGTTGTGCGGGAACAGCGTCGCGCCGATCACGTTGTTGTGGCCGTGCACGGCGTCGGTGCCCCAGAGGATGGGAATGGCGGGCGCGCCGCCGCTCGTATCCATCGAGGCGTCATAGAAGCGATCGGCGAGTGCCACCCAGTCGCTGACCTTCGAGTATTTCTTCTCGCCCGGGAAGGCGCCGCCGCCATTGAGGATGGAGCCGAGCCGGTACTTGCGCACGTCTTCGGGCGTCACGTCGCGGATGTCGGGCTGCACCATCTGCCCGATCTTCTGTTCCAGCGTCAGTTGCGAAAGCAACGCGGCGATCTTCGCTTCGAGCTGCGGGTCTTTCGCGATGGGCGCGGCGACCTGCGGCCATTGGACGGTGGCTGCTGGCGGCGCGTCGGCCGGAGCGGGGGGCGGTTCCCGGCTGCAGCCGGGCAGTAGCACTGCGGCGAACAGCAGGGTCGCCAGAGAGTGCAGTACGTTCATGAGTCGGCGGTGGTCGATCATGGCATTCCAGATTGGATGAAGCGTCCCTTCCTCCGCGCAGCGGGGGAAGGACAGGATGGGGGCATGGCATGCACCAGCATACGCTCCCCCCTATGAGAGCCCCCCACCCCAACCCTCCCCCGCTTCGCGGAGGAGGGGGCAGGAACGAGCAGGAGGAAAAATAGCAGACTGCGGCAGGGCCGCCGGCACGCGAGGGGGATGGAAATCGCGTACCGGCGACCGAGCCACAGCCTTACTTTCTAGAACCCGACGCGGATCCGCGCGCCGTACGTGCGCGGCGGATTGAACACGAACTCCTGCGTGCCGCCGTCGATGGTGGCCTGCGTGCCGTGTGCTTCGTCGGTGGCGTTGTTCACGAACGCTTCGACGCGCACGTTGCCCTCGCCGGTGGTGTAACCGATGCCGAGGTCGACGTGGAAGTAGCCATCGACTTCGTCATACAGCCGCAGCATGTCGGCACCGAAGGCGGTCGCGATGCCGTTGGCATCGACGGCCGTTACTTCCTTCGCGCCATCCTCGCCCGCGCCGCCGTTGAACGCCGTCAGGTAGTACGAGCTCTTGTAGGTGCCGGAGACCGTCCAGTCCATCGAGCCGGCGCCCACCGCGAACTCCTGACCGAGGCGCAGGTTCAGCGACCACGGCGGCGTGCGCGGCAGTTCGTTGCCGGCCAGATCGACCTGCAGCGTGCCGCCCGCCGGACTGTTGCGACGGCCGTCGTTCACGACCGAACCGCTCTGATACTCGGTGTCCTGCCACAGCAGCGTGCCGGCGACGTTGAAGCCGGCGCCGAAGTTGTAGGAGGCATCGAGCTGCACGCCCATGTTGCGCGCTTCGCCGATGTTCTGGTTCAGCGTGATGGTCGAGCACGGCGTGCTGGGATTGTCGTCCTCGCAGCCGATGTCGTTGCTGGGATCGTTGTCCAGCAGCTGGATGCCGACGAGCGTGCTGAACACCTGGTCGGTGTACTTCAGGTAGTACGCCGACGCATTGAGGATCAGCAGATTGCCGCCGACCATCAGCGTGTTCTTGGAACCGATTTCGTACATGGTGTTCTTCTCGGGTCCGACCGGCGGCGTATACAGGTTCTCGCCGGGGCCGGTGTCGAGATCGACGGTGTCGTTGAAGCTCGGCGCCTTGTTGCCGGTGGCGACCAGGAAATAGAGCATGTTGTCGTCGGTCAGGTCGTACTGCGCGCGGAAGCGCCAGTCGATGTACGAGTCGGAGTTCTCGCCCGACTGCACCGTCGCACTGCCCCACGCCAGGCCAAGGCCGGGATAGTTCGCGCACGTGCCCTGGAACTGGCTCGTCTGCACGCAATCGCCGGCGAGGAATTCATCGAGCGTGTCGTTGACGCCGTACGCCGCGACGCCGCCCTGGAACAGCAGCACGATGTCGTTGAGCGTGTTCGGTACGCCGTCGCCGTCCGCGTCCGGACTCTTCACGGTGCGGCCGAGGCCGGTCATGCGGAAACCCGGCGTGCCGGTGCGCATCGCGACGCCGTTGGTGTTGAGGCCGGCGATGAAATTGAAGCCGTCGCGTTCCTTGCTCTCGTCCGAATAGCGCGCGCCGGCGGTGAGGCTCAGCTTGTCGGTCGGCTTGAACGTGAGGTCGAGATAGGCGGAGTCCGATTCGCCGACGACGCGGCCCTGGTTGAACTCGAGATACGGCAGGTCCGTCGCATAGTCGAGCGGAATGCCGAGGAACACCTGCTGGTCTTCCTTGAACTTGTAGAAGCCCACGGCCCAGGTGAAGCGATCGGCGGTGTCGGGCGAGGTGAAGCGCAGTTCGTGCGTGCGGGTTTCTGAAGTCGCGTCCCAGATCAGCGCGCCGTATGCGCCGTAGTAGCGTTCCTGCACCCAGTCGTCGGCCAGCGGACCGTCCGGATCGACGATGCCGCTGCGATCCGCGACCACGTACTCATCGCCATCGAAATCGTAGTTGCGGCCGCTGTTCGACAGGCTGTTGGTGTAGTGCAGATCGCGATAGCCGCCGATGTACTGGATGTTGAACCAGTCGGTCTTGTACTTCGCGTTCAGCGCGATGCCCCAGTTGTCGGTGTCCTGCACCGGCGTGAAGCCGGTCTGGTTCACGCGGCGCGGATCGTCGTAGCGATCCCAGTTGTGGCCGGCGTACGAGGAATTGAAGAAGTCGACGCCGCGCGAGCCGGTGCCCTGCTGGTTCAGGTAGTCGCCGGTGAGCAGCACCGAGAGCTTCTCGGTCGGTTCGAGCAGGAAGTGGGCGCGCGCACCGAAGTCGTCCTGCGATTCCCAGCCCAGCAGGTTGTTCAGCGGGCCGGTGTTCTTGACGTACGGATCGTGCTGGGCGGAGTACACGGCGACGCGCGCCGCGGCGATGTCGCCCATCGGCACGTTGATGGCGCCGCGCAGTTCGGTCTGTTCGTAGTTGCCGGCCATCGCCTCGGCATAGCCTTCGAACACGCCCATCTTCGGCTTCACCGACACGATGTTCATGCTGCCGCCCAATGCGTTGCGGCCGCGCACCGTGCCCTGCGGGCCGACGTTCACTTCGACGCGTTCGAGATCGAAGAACGCGACGCCGAGACCGCGCGGACGCGGCACGTATACGTCGTCGAGATGCGTCGCGATCGCCGGATCGCCGAGTTCGGTGTTGGCATTGCTGCCGATGCCGCGCACGTAGATTTCGGTGTTGCCTTCGTAGTTGGTGATTTCCAGGCCCGGCATCAGCGACGGCAGATCGAGCAGGTCGGTCGCGCCGACGGCATTGAGCTCGTCCTGCGACACCACGATGGCCGTACCGGCGTAGCTCTGCAGCGACTGCTCGACACGCTCGACCGTGACCACGATTTCTTCGAGCACGCCGTCGGTACGTTCGGCGGCACCGGCAGTGGCGGCAGCCAGCGTCGTCGATACGGCGAGCGTCAGCGCTGCGGAAAGTCCGCCCTGCGTACGACGGACGAGTGAATCCCTTGATGACCTCATTGCACAGCCCCCTGTAACTGTCAGCTTGTAGTTTCACGGCAACGCGGCGCCACCGCGTCGTCTGGCGCAAGGGATACTGCGGCGGGACAACGTTGTCAACACATCGCTCTTCGTGATCGATAGGAAAGCCATTTGGATCTATGAAACTCGGCGTGACAACGTTGGTACCGTGATTTCCATGCGAGGACTATCGCCCGCGGCGGCGTGGAAATCCTGCGCAGGATGCGCGCCGTTTCGCTGTCTCGTCGGCGCACCCTCCTTCGCATGGCGGGGAGGGT
>NZ_DAINNK010000075.1:0-24215 GCF_036735925.1 Povalibacter sp. | reverse complement strand
AAGAAAAGCCTCAGGACTTCAGAAACGCCATCTTCAACTGCTGCCTGAGCTTCGCGCGCAGCGACGGACTCATCGTCCCCAGCGTCGATTGCAGATTCACCGGAATGTGCGCAACGGGATCTGCGCCGCCACCCCTGAATACATACGTGTCGAACATGGCCTTCCAGTACGCGCGTTCGCCTGGCGGCAGATCCTTCAGTGCCAGCAGTGCCGTGAGGAAGCAGTCATTCGCGCGCTCGAGCCCCGTCGCCGTATCGCCCCACCAGTAATTCACCAGCACGTTGTACGGATCGAGCGACGCGACGTGATGCCACCAGTACTTCGGGATGAACAAGGCGTCGCCCGCTTCGAGGTGCGCGACGCTGGCGTGGCTCAGGGCCTCGCGAAATTTCGGAAAGCGTTCGAGGTCCGGCGCTTCCGGATTCACCAGCGACAGCGGCGGCGGATTGTCGAACGGGCCCACATACAGATTCGCCACCTGCTCCGGCGGAAAAAGCAGGAAGCGCCGTCGACCGGCAAGAACGCATGCGACATTGTGATCCCGATCGTTGTGAGTCTGCGTGCGCAGCGGCCCGCCCACCCAGAGCCGCGGCATTGCCTGGGCAGGCAGCAGCGCCGAGGGATTCTGACGGACGAATTCGGGCAGATGGCTCGGGATCGGCAACATCTGGATCGCGAGGAACGGCGCATTCGGCTGACCGATGAGTTTCTCGATGCGATCGAGAGTCTCGCGAATGCCGCCCTGCCGCTTCGAGAAATTGAACTCGCGCATGTCGGGAGCATAGAAGTACCAGCCGTGGGTGCTGGCGGGTGCTTCCATCACCGGTGCAGGAGCGCCGATATCCATGGCTTTGAGATAGGCATTCATCCGCGCGGGCGATTCGCGCCCGGCAGCCAGCGCCGGCCAGTGATCGATCGTGCCTTTCAGCACTACCGGCATTTCGCCGGCGACTATCGCAGCGAAATCCCGTGCTGCAACCGATTCGCGAACGGCGACGCGCGGCAGGCCATCCAGGTCGGGCATGCGCCCGTCTATCGCGGCCTCGTGCATACGTTCTCAAGATAGAAGTCGTGAGTCGTCTGCTCCTGCACCTTGTCCTTGATGAAGGCAAGGATGCGGCGGAACTCGTGCTTCATCGTTTCGGGCGACGTGCGCTCGATGGCCGGGTCGTAGCTCTCCGGCACGATGCCCTGGCCGATCAGCAACGCCTGCCAGCTCTCCAGGGCGAAGGATTCGTTCTCGTACAGCGGCACTTCGCCGCGCGCACGGAAGGTGTCGATCTTGTGCGTCAACTCGGCGGAACGACCGGCACTGCGCGCCCGGGTCCAGAACGACGATCGCGGATAGCGATTGGTCACGTAGAAGGCCGACTGGAAGTCGCGAAGCCTCTCGAAGGCCTGCCGTGCGATGCGGTTGTACTCCGCGCGCTCCGCGGCGTACTCGCCGCCCGCCGGGAACAGGGAAAGCAGGTGCGCGAGGCCGAGCTGCAAAGCCTGCACATCGACGCCGTGGATCGCATCGAAGGTGCAGGCGGCCGCACCGAGCGCGACACAATTACCTACCCATGCGGTCTGCAGCCTTCCCGGATCGGATGTCGTCACGCTCGCATCGTGCAACGGCAGGCCGGCGATGCCGGAGGCGATCTGCAGCGCTTCCTCGTCGCTGCGCTCGCTGCTCGAATACACCTGAACGACATGCGTGCGCGTGCGGTCCGGGATCAGCGACAGCCAGCCCCCGCTCCATGCGCGCACTTCGGCGTAGGGCGGAATGGAGGAGAACGGCGCCGCGGAAGCCGCGAGCTGGCGATCCGCTGCGAAGTATCCGCGCCAGGTTTCGCGCTTCACGCCGAGGGCGGACATCAGCGGCGCGTCGCTCCCCGCGGCATCGATGAAGAGCTGTCCCTCGATGCGATTGCCGCTGTCTCCCTCGACGGCAGCGATCGAGCGTCCGTCCGCATCGAACACGACGCGCACCGCGCTGGATTCGATCGCCGTGACGCCGCGCCGTATCGCGAGATTCTTCAGCCAGCGCGCATAGCCGCGCGCGGGAAGATGGTAGGCATAGTCGGTGCGGCCGTAGGTTTCGGTGGCGGCATCGGGAATCAGCATCCGGCCGTGCTTCGCCGCCGCGGCCGTCAGCGAGAAATCCTCGAACGCCGCCTGCAGGCCGGAGTGGCGGGCCATGAGCCAGAAGGGCAGGAAGGCCTTCTGATCGATCGGCGCGCCGTACGTCCCGTAGGCGTGAAAGAACGAGGGCGTCGCTTTCGATGCATCGACGAAGTTCTGGCCGAGCGAGAAGACGCCGCCGGTCGCAGCGAGCAGTGCGGCTTCGTCGATCCGCAGCCGGTGATGCAGCGCTTCGAGGGCCGGCTGCGACGCGCAGACGTCGTGCTCGCACAACTGCGACGGCAATTCGACGGCAGTCACTTTCACGCCGTTCGATCCGAGCGCGGATCGAATGACACTGGCCGCGAGCCACAGGGACACATCGCGGCCGACGATCACTACCTGATCGATCTTCGCGGCGGTCATGGGGCGGCGGCGCTCTTCAGCAGGGTTTCCGGGACAGCTTCGCCGCAATACTGCGCAACGAAGTCGCTGTGCGTCGGCATCGCGTCGGCGTTCGAGGCAATCCGCGCATGCAGTTCGCGCAGCCGTGCGTCGAGCTCTTCGAGCGGGAGCGCGTTGGCGAGTACGTCGTGATGGCTGGGCATCAGGCCCTGCCCGAACAGCACGGACAGCCAGCTGTCGCGCGAGAACAGGCCGTCCTTGTAGAACGGCACATGGCCGCGCGATTCGAACAGGCTGATCTTGTGCGCCAGCGAGTCCGGGATCGGCATCGTCCGCACGTGATCCCACAGGGGAACACCGTGATGTTCATTCGCACGATAGTGCAGGATCAGGAAGTCGCGCACGCGTTCGTACTGGATGTCGCTCAGCCGGTTGAACTCGGCGGTGAGGCGCGGATCGATGCGGCCCGCCGATTCCGGCGTCGGCATCAGCCGCAGCAGATCGATCACCGCGGCCTGGATCAGGAAGATGCTGGTCGACTCCAGCGGCTCCAGGAAGCCGCTCGCGAGCCCGATGGCAATGCAGTTGTTCTTCCAGCACTGCACCCGGCGGCCGGCGCTGAATCGCAGCAGCCGCGGCTCGGCGCGGGCAGGGCCATCGAGCGCACCCAGCAGCGTCTCGCGCGCCTGCTCCTCGCCCAGGAACCGGCTCGAGAACACATAGCCGTTGCCGGTTCGATGCTGCAGCGGGATGCGCCAGATCCAGCCGCCGGTCTGTGACGTCGAGCGCGTGTAGGGCGTGAACTCGCCGGCACGCTCGCAAGGCACAGCCAGCGCGCGATCACAGGGAAGCCACTGATTCCAGTCTTCCCACGGCACTTCGAGCGTCGTGCCGAGCAGCAACGAACGAAAGCCCGTGCAATCGACGAAAAGATCGCCTGCAACCTTCTCGCCGGATTTGAGGGTGAGCGTCTCGATGTCGCCGGACTGCGCGTGCAGCCCGATGTGCGCGACCTGTCCCTCGAAGCGACGCACGCCGCGCTGGGTCGCCCAGGTGCGCAGGAAGTTGGCATAGAGACCCGCGTCGAAGTGATACGCGTAGGCGTAGGTCGAGCGGATCGACTTGGTATCGAGATTGGGAAATTCGAAGGCGTTGCGCCGGCACGCCGCGATGGCGTACGAGTACTCCTGGAACGGCGCCACGTCGTGTCCGGCCTGTTTCGCGCGCACCCAGTGATGCTGGAAATCGACGCCGCCCCAGGGCTCGCCGAATACGCCGAACGGATGAATGTAGCGGTCGCCGCTGCGACCCCAGTTCCTGAACTCGATGCCGAGTTTGAACGTGGCCTGGGTGTCGCGCATGAAGCGGGCTTCGTCGATGCCCAGCAGATCGTTGAACGTCTTGATGTGCGGCAGCGTGGCCTCGCCCACGCCCACCGTGCCGATCTCGTCGGACTCGATGAGCGTGATGCCGTAACGGGCGGGATGCAGGACGCGTGCGAACGCGGCTGCGCACATCCAGCCAGCGGTGCCGCCACCGAGAATGATGATCCGCAAGGGTGAAGTCATCTTTGGCGTCAGCTTCTCAGCGTCGATGGAGAAAGTGTCGGAGTTTCACACGGAGATCACGGAGATCGGGAGAAGAGAAAATTTCCACGGGGGAAGAAAGGGGAACACGGGGAACACGGGGTCTCGGAACAGAAATTTTCTTGTCCCCGTGTCCCCCGTGTTCCCCTTCTTCCCCCGTGGAAACCTCTTCTCTTCTCCGTGAACTCCGTGATCTCCGTGTGAAACTCCTGATCTTCAGCCAACCGACGTGGCCGGAGGGTCGCTCCGGCCACGCATGCCATACCTCTACATCGGCAGGGCTTCAGTACTTGAAGCGCACGCCAAGCTGGTAGCGACGATCGCTCCTGATCCACGCCGAATCGATCAGCACCGGCTTGCCTCCCGGCGTCGCCGCCGAGTCGCCGAAGACCTGCTGCTGGTTGACGGTGGTCGTGTTCAGGATGTTCGACGCATCCAGCGACACTTCGATGTTGTTGCTGACCTGGTAGCGGATCGAGCCATCGAGGTAGCCGCTCGCCTTCTGCCACATTGGCAGGCCGATACAGCAGTCGAGGTTGTTGGTCAGGAACTCCGAGCGCCAGCTGTAGGCGAGACGCGCACCGATCGGACCGTACTCGTACAGCGCCACGACGTTGTAGGCGTCATCCGAAATGCCGGCGAGTCGATGCGAGTCGAGCACGGCGCCGTTGACCTGCAGGCCGCCGCCGAACGCGATCGTGCCGCCGGCTGCGTAGCCTGGCTGCACGGCCAGGTTGGAGTTGTTGATGCCCGACTGATCCACGTGCGTGTAGTTCAGCTGGGTACCGAGACCGCTCCAGGCGCCGGGCAGGAAGTCGAAGAACGTCTGGAAGCCCACTTCGATGCCCTTCAGCGTGCCGCCGCCTTCGCCGTTGCGCGGACCGCGCACCGTCACGACCTGCGTCGTGCCGTTGTTCTCGAACTCGCGGTCGAACTCGCCGAACGCGATGGCGCCGTTCATTTTCTTGTAGAACAGGCCGACCGTGAACGAACTGCTCTTGCCGAAGTAGTTCTCGTACGACAGATCGAAGTTGTCGGCGGTGATGGGCTTCAATGCGCCGTAGCCGGAGTCCGCGTTGAACACGAAGTTGTAGCCCGTGACCTGGCCGGCCGAGTTGCGGATCACGTACGGCGAATCCGCCGAGTCATTCAGGATCGGATCCTGGATGCCGACGAAATTGCGCAGCAGGCCGAAGTCCGGACGCGACATCGAACGCGAATAGCCGAAGCGCACGAACTGGCTTTCGGTGAGGCCGAAGCGGACGTTGAAGCTGGGCAGCCAGTTCTCGTACGTCGTGCCCAGGTCGTTGTCTGCGCCGCCGCTGTTGCTGAACGCCAGCAGTTCGGGCGTGAGCCAGCAGGAGATGTTGGTCACGTTGTCGGTCAGCGGCGTGTTGCAGGGCGTGGCGGCGGTGTTCGTGTACCAGGTCGACGTCGGGAAGGCGACGCCGCCGCTGCTGGTCACTTCCGTTTCCACGTAACGCACGCCGACGTTGCCGCGCACCTTCATGCCGAACAGCGTGGAGTCCTCTCCGCCGAACTTCAGCATCAGGTAGGCGGCCTTGCTGGTTTCGTTCACGTCTACCAGTTCAGGCGACGTGAAGCAGCCTTCGACGTTGGTTGCACGCTCGCAAAGCGGATTCCAGGCCATCGGCGATCCCGTGGTGGCGCCGCTCAGTGCCTGGATGTGCGCATCGCGATTCGCGAGCGTCGGCCGGTTGAGATACACCAGCGGGCCGCTGTCGTAGACGTTGCCGTTGTAGAAGTCGCCGAGCGTCACCGATTCCCAGATGCCGCTGCCGTAGCCGAGGAACTGGCGTGACGAGTCGCCGCAGACGCCATAGTTTGCCGGTGCGGTGTTGTCGACGCTGAAGCCCGGGCCATTGCAGTTCCAGGGCGCGGCGACGGGCGACCAGTTGAAGCTCGAGTAGCGGACCTTCTGCTCGCGATCCGCATGACGCACGCCGACCTTCAGCGAGTCCAGCCAGCCGGTGTCGGAGATGTCGTACTCGAAGTCCGCACGGAATGCGTTCTCCTCGGCATCGTTGTCCTCCCAGTGATCCTGGATGAACGGGATGTAGTAGTTGTGCGGGTTGGCGAGGCCGCCCTCGGCGTAGTTCACGTTGGAGCCGGGCAGCAGCTTGATGGTCGGCGTGCCGTCGCCGTTGGTGCCGTACTGCACGTCAGCCATGGTGCGGCTCGCCACGAGGATGTCGTAGTTGTTGGTGTCGGCCTCGATGTGCTGCGCATCGAAGGTTGCCCGCATCCTGTCGTTGATGTCCCAGCGCAGGTTCAGGGAAATGTCCTGCGTGCCCTCGGTGTGACCGAAATTGCGCGCTTCGTTGGTGATGTCGAAGGCCTGGCGATTGTTGTCGCAGCCGTCGGCGCAGGAGTTCACGTAGGGCAGGCCGGGAACCACCGAGGCGCGGTTGCGGATTTCCGCGTCGGTGCCGAACCAGTCGCCGCTGCCCGACGGACGGGTCATCACGCCGGACCGGAGCATGCCGTCGGGGCCGAACGTGAATGCGGGAGTTCCCTGCGCAGGGCCGATGTTGGCCGTCGTCTGCGGGGAGTACGCGGGAGCGCCCCACATGTCGAAGAAGCCGACGTTCGAGCTGCGCTCCAGCCACGGATTGTCGTACTCCGAATTGATGTACTGCAGCGTTGCGAGCACCGAGTTGTCCTTGCTCTCGAACTGCAATGCGGCCGACGCGCCGTGACGCTCGCGGTCGTAGAGCACCTGCGAGAAGTTCACCTGGCGCGGCATGTACTGCCAGTTCGTGCCGCCGTACGGCGTCGACGTACAAGCAACGGTGCCGTCCGGATTCATGATCGGATTGCCGTTCGCATCGGTGTTTCCGCCATTGCAGAAAGCGCCGATGCGCTGCATGACCACGCCCTCGGTCTGTGTGCGGACGTGCGAATACGCATAGTTGATCATCGCGCCGATGCGGCCGATGTCCGTGTCCCAGGTGTTGCTGTAGATGCCCGAGGCTTCGTACGTGGTGTCGTCGCTGCGATCGCCGTAGTTGGCGCGGCCGGTGAGCGAGATCACCTGGCCATCGGTGTCGAAGGGCAGGCGCGTGCGCAGGTTCACGACGCCGGAGATGCCGCCTTCGATCATTTCCGCAGTCTGGTTCTTGTAGGTGTCGACGCCGGCCATGAGTTCCGGCGAGATGTCGTTGAAGTTCAGGCCGCGATAACCGTCGGCGGAGAAGCTGTCGCGACCGTTGAATTCCGTGCGCACGAACGTGAGGCCACGCACCAGGACGCTGGCGGGTTCGGCCGAGAAGTGCGTGCTGTCGTCGCTCGATTGCAGTCGCGACACGGTGATGCCCGGTACACGCTGCAGCGCTTCGGCCACCGATTTGTCCGGGAAGGCGCCGATGTCCGTCGCGGTGATGGAGTCGACGAACGTGTCCGCATCCATCTTGATCTGCTGCGAGGTTTCCATCGACTGGCGCTGGCCGACGACGACGATTTCCTCGACCTGCTCGGCTGCTGCGGTCTGCAGCAGGGCCGAGCCGACGATGCCGGCGGTGGCCAGCGTCATCAGCGGCGCACCGGCGCGCCGTATCGCATGGCGCAGGAGTGCGTTGCGACTCCCGTTCGATGCGGATGTCCCCATGGTTCTTGTGGGCATTTAGCGTTCCCCTTGTCTGAAGGTCATAGTGGTTCCGTGCGGGCGATTGACAACGCAACGCACGTCTTTCCGCTGACTATGACGAATGGGGTTCGGCGTTTCCTCAGTGCGGGACCGGCAACGGACAGGTGTGGGCGTCGCCCGGGTGCGGGCGACATCTTCCCCAGGACTAAAGACGAATGAGGCGGCGAAAAACCTCAGTTGCACCTAGGCGTCGCGTGCAACCTCGAGAAAGCCGTTCGCCGTGAGCCGGCCCGCGGCGGGATCGGCGCTGCCTGCGCCGTCGCCGAGCAATGCGGAGTGTAGGACGTGGCTGCGATAGACGATGAGCCGATCGAAGACCAGTTCCGCACGGCCGATCATTTCGTAGTTGGTCATGACCGGGCTCGCGTATCCGGCGCCGTTGCCGCCCTGTGCCAGCTCGCGGCTGGCTGCAGCGACGTAGGCATCGCGCCGGGTCGCATCGACGGACTCGAAACCGGTGGCTTTGTGCCGGAAAAAGCCGGTGCCGCCGAAGGCGCCCTGACAGAGATAGTGAACCATGGCGAGCCGGCCGGGATCGGGCGAGTCGTGATGCGGAATCTTCTGGATCGGCCGCGCAGCATCGCTGCCCGTCGTTGCCAGCGCGAAGAAGCCGAAATATTTCAGGTGCGCCGAGCAGGGCAGGCCGAACGCCGCTTCGAGCGGACCGCGCAGCGTCGCTATCACGGTCCGGTAGTACGCCTCGGGCAGTCGTGCATTGATGCCCGGATAGTTCGTGTGCTCGGGCACGTAGAACTTCGCGGCGCGCGCGGCCTCGATCATGGCGTGCGGATCGTCGAGCATGCGGTCGACGATCATCAGCGGTTGCTGCTCGGTGCCGATGCGCTGCAGGCGGACTTCGATGTTCCGGCCGATCGGCAGTACGTCGTGCGTGGCGACGGGATTCATTGCGTTCTGTGAAGTCGGTGATCGTGCAGGGCGCGGCATCATCGCGCGCTGCGAAGAGTTGCGCCACAGTCGTGCACGTCGCTCTTGTGCGATCGTCGACGCAGCGTCATATTTCGTTCACAGGGGCTGCGCGTTGAATGAGCGCAGAGCGAATACACGAAGAATGAGCGATCTGCCGACAACCCGAAAAGGCTGGGCCAGCGTCCTGCGCACCGTGCGTCGCGCGGTCGGCGGTGCGGACACGGCCGAAGATCTGCTGCATTCGGCATTCATCCGCCTGTCCGAATACAAAGAACGCAACATCGTCGACAACCCGTCCGCCTTCCTGGTCCGCACGGCCACCAATCTGGCGATCGACGAGCGCCGCAAGATCAAGGTCCGCAGGGAAAACCCGATCGATATCGGGGAAATGCTGGATATTTCTGACGGACAGCCGCTCCACACTGAGGTTTTGGCGGCCCGAGAACGTCTGGAAAGAGGTATGGCGGCTCTGGAATCGCTAGGCCCCCGAACGCGTGAGATTTTCCTGCTGCATCGTGTGGATGGCTTGAAGTACCGGGAGATTGCGGCCCAACTCGACATAACCGTCAGCGCGGTCGAGAAGCACATCGCGAAGGCGTCCCTGTTCCTGGTGAACTGGGTCGAAGGCGAATGAGCGGCCAGAACTCAAACAGCGCTGTGCAGGTTGCGCGGGCCGAAGCGGCCGCGTGGCTCGCCCGCCTGCGCTCCGAAGAAAGGACGGCCGACGACGAGCGCGGCTTCCGTGCCTGGCTCGCGGGCAGCAATCTCAATCGTGAAGCGTTCGAACTCACCAATTCGATCTTCGAGATGGCGGGCGCCACCGGACGCGCGTCGATCCGCGCACCTCGCATCAGCCGTCGGCATGTATTGCGTGGCGGCGTCGGACTCGCAGCCGCATCGGTCGCAGGGCTGGCCGTCTATCTGCGCTCCGGTTCGACGTACGCGACGGAGATCGGCGAGCAACGCAAGGTTTCCCTCGAAGACGGTACGCTTGTGGCGCTCGACACGGATACCGAGATTCACGTCTCGATGAACGACGAATCGCGACGCGTGAAGTTGCGGCGCGGTCGCGCGCACTTCGATGTTGCCGATGACGCGACGCGGCCGTTCCATGTGATCGCCGGCGATCAATGGATCACGGCGTCCAGGTCGCACTTCGACGTGAGCCGCGACGGTGCGGTCGTTTCCGTGCTGCTCGAAGAGGGGCCGCTGTCGGTCGCGCGCGTCGAGGAAATCGATTCGATGCCCGTCCCGCGCATCGTTGCGCCGGGGCAGCGCCTGGTGTTCGAAACCGACCGGATCGTGCGCGAAGAGCGGCCGGTCATCTCGCAGGCCATCGCCTGGCGTCATGGCCGGCTGGCATTCTTCGAGGAGCCGCTGTCCGAAGCGGTGGCTGCGATGAATCGCTATACGCGCCGTCCGATCGTGATCCTGGATCCGGAGATTGCGCAGATGCCGATCTCGGGCAACTACAGCGTCGGCGATGCCGAGGCGTTCGCGACCTCCGTGTCGGTGCTGCTGCCCGTGCGCGTCGGGCTCGAGCGCAATCGCGTGACGCTGCGCTCCGCGACCGCGGCGTCGACTGCCACGTAAAGGCAATGGCACTGACCTGGCCATGCGATCGGCTTCTTCTGTAGGTCAGGCTTTAGCCTGACTGTTTTCAGGCCGGCCAAAGCCGGCCCCACAGGCAGAGCAAGGGGACATGTCCAGTCCGGTGCCCGGAGCGGGCGGCCGGATCGATGAAAGCATTGGGAAGCGGCAGCACCGGGGGGAGGGCATGTCGTCGAAGTTGAGCCGCGCCATTCGCGGTGCGCTGCCGTGTGCCGTCGCTGTCGCAGCGCTGGCCGCCGCAGGCGCGACGCTCGCGCAGCACGCCGCCGTAACCATTCGCATCGATGCGCAGTCCATCGACGCTGCGCTGCGCGAGCTTTCGCGCCAGACGAACACGAACATCCTCTTTTCGCCGGACGCGGTCGAAGGCCTCCAGTCGGCACCTCTCGACGCCACGATGACCGCGGAGGAAGCCGCGCGAACGCTCATCGCCGGCACCGATCTGGAGGTCGTGCCCGACCACACCGGCGCGCTCATCGTCCGCCAGCGCCGTCTGCGAGCGGCGGGCGGCATCGAACTCGAAGAAGTGATCGTCGTCGGCGTACGGCGATCGCTGGAAACCTCGCAACAGATCAAGAAGGACGCCGATACGTTCGTCGACTCGGTCTCCGCCACCGACATCGGCGCCTTCCCGGACAAATCCGTGGCCGAGGCGCTGCAGCGCGTGCCGGGCATCACCGTGTCGCGGCTGCAGTCGAACGACGACAGCACGCACTTCTCGGCCGAACCCGCCAGCGTGCTGATCCGCGGTCTCACTTTCGTGCGCACCGAGTTCAACGGTCGCGACAGTTTCTCCGCCGACGGCTACCGCGGTCTCAACTTCAACGACATCTCGCCGGAGCTGATGGCGGGCGTCGATGCCTACAAGAACCAGACGGCGGAAATGATCGAAGGCGGTATCGCGGGCACCGTCAACCTGCGCACGCGGCTGCCGTTCGACACGGACAAGCAGGTCGTCTCGCTGACCGGGCGCGTGAACTACGGTGATCGCAGCGACGACACGACCTACGAAGCCTCCGGCATCTACACGAACGTCTGGAATACGGATGCCGGTCGCTTCGGCGTGATGGCGAATTACGCCTACTCGCATGTGAAGACGCAGACCGAAGGCGTCATCATGCAGCGCATCGGCACGTTCTGCACGGCCGGCAACAGCGATGCGAACGGCAACGCCGTGATCGCGGCCGACGGTGCCATCCCCTGCAGCGCAACGCCTTATGGCGGTTCGAACTGGCAGTACATCCCGAACCAGGTGAACTTCTCCCAGGTCCTCTACGACCGCGTGCGTCACGGGGCGTCGGCGGCATTGCAGTTCGAGAGCAGCGATCAGCGTGTCCGCGCGACGTTGCAGTACATGGATTCGCAGTACGACAACGCATGGCTGGAAAGAAGTTCGAACGTATCCCTCTACAGTCTGTGGGCTGCGCCGGGTTATACGCCGCAAAGCACTGCCTACATCGCTCCGGCTCCCGGGACCCCTGAGTTTGTTTTCGGACCGGACGGCATGTTGCGTTCGGGCGTGCTCACTCAGCCGTCCGGCGACTGGCTCGGCGGCAGTACTCAAGGGAACATCGACTTCGGCTCCGCAGTGCCGGGGTTGCCCTTCGTCAACTACTGCGGCGACGGTTCCTGTGCGTCGGACCGGCAAGGCGTCTACGTCGGCAACGAGGCGCGCAACTTCGATCATTCGGAGGGCACTCGCGATCTGTCGGCCAATCTCAAGTGGGACATCACCGACAGCGTGCATGCGAACTTCGATCTGCAGCACATCGATGCCTCGACGAACAACTACGACATCCTGGTGTCGAGCCGCACGATGGCGGATGTGGAGTACAGCACGAGCAGCAAGGGCACCCCTCGTGTCCGGTTGCTGCCTGGAACCAACGTCAACTACGCGTCGGGATTCCTGTCGAACCCGCACAACTATTTCATCCCGTTCATCCAGGATCACTACGAAGACAACGACGCTCAGGCGCTCGCCGCGCGCGCGGACTTCGAGTTCGATATCGACGACCACGGCTGGCTCGACACGCTGAAGGTCGGTGTGCGACATGCGAATCGCGAGCAGAAGCTGCGCTACTCCGCCTACAACTGGCTGCCGGTTGCCGCGCCCTGGAGCTGCAACGGACCGGGATTCAACATCGACAACACTACGCCTGCCTCTTATCCCGACTCCTGCGGCGAGCCCGGACGCATGTTCCAGGGCTACGGCGCCGGCATCTGGGAAGTGACGAGCCTCGGCGATTTCTACGACGGCAGCGTCCATCAGAACGGGCCGATGGTGTTTCTCAACCGCGCGACACTCACGGATCGCGACCGGCAGATCCAGGCGCTCAGCGGTGCAACCACGGGTTCGCCGATGCCCTGGGTCCCGGTGTGCCAGCGAACGACGAATACCGAGGGCTGCTTCATCGAGCCGGAGATCGTCGATGTCGAGGAGGTCACGCAGGCGGCGTACGCGATGCTCAGGTTCGGCGGCGACGATGCGAAGATCTTCGGCAACATCACCGTGCGCGGGAACATCGGCGTGCGGTACGTGCGAACGGATGTGACGAGCAATGGCGGCGTGTCGTTCCCGACATCGACGTGGTACACGAGCGCAGCAGCAACGCCTTGCAATACGCCGCTCGCGGCCAACTCGGTGACGAACATCTCGTGCTGGCTGACCCCGGAGCTGCTTGCTTTCAGCGGCGGCGGTGGCGTCGACAATGACATGGATGTGGTTCATGACGACTTCCTCCCCAGCTTCAACATCCGGTTCGGACTCGATGACAAGCAGTTCGTGCGGCTGGGGCTGTCGAGATCGCTGTCGCGGCCGGACTTCGGGTTGCTGCGCAACTACGTCGGCATTCTTTCGCCGCTGCTCAATACATCGGCCGATTCTCCATATGTGATCTACAGCTCGCCGACTGCGCCGCACACGCCGGAGAACGTCACCGGCTACAAGTTCGTGTTCAGCGCCGACTCGGGCTTCGGTGCGCTGGAGCCCATCACGTCGGACAACATCGATCTGTCGTACGAGAATTACTGGGGCCGCAGCAGCTCGCTCACGGTGAGCCTGTTCTACAAGCGCCTGAACGGCAGCATCGCTTTCGGCGAGTTCGAGCGTGAGTTCGAGAACAATGGAGTCGAGCAGACCGTCCTCATGCGAGGTCCGCGCAACGGTGAAGGCGGCGGGCGGCTTCGCGGCGTGGAACTCGCATTCCAGACGTTCTTCGATTTCCTGCCCGGCGCCTGGTCGGGCCTCGGCACCCAGCTGAACTACACGCACGTGAAGCAGGACGGCATCAACAACTCGAACCTCGCGGTGCAGCCCGGGTACGTTCCCGGCGGCACCATCGGTTTCGGCGGCGGCCTGCAGGTGAATGGCGAGGTGATCGATTCCCATCGTCTCGCCGGCATTTCGGACGATTCGTACAACATCGTCGCGCTCTACGAGTACGGCCGGATCGGCGCGCGTCTCGCCTACAGCTGGCGCTCGGAATTCCTGACCAACAATCTCGACTGCTGCATCGGCCTGCCGATGTGGCAGGAGGCGAGCGGCTACCTGGACGGATCGATCCGTTTCAAGGTCGCCAACAATCTCGAAATCTCCGTCGAAGGATCGAACCTGCTCAACACCACCACGGTGAATCAGCAGCAGCTGTTCGGCGACTCGGATCTCACGCCCGGTGCGGCGTCCGTGCGGCGCGATTCGGCGTGGATCCGCAGCGACCGGCGCTTCCAGTTAGGCGTCCGTTTCAAATATTGACCGCCGGCGTTGAGGAAAACCGCCGGGTCGTACGTCAAGGGTAGGTGAATCGCGCGGGAACCTCCGCAGTGAAACAGGAGTGCCGACTTGAAGCGTGCCACGCGGGCAGTGTTTGCCCTTCTCGCCACCGCCGGTGTGTCGCAGGTCGTCGCGGCGGAATGCGTCGATTCCCCCGGCAACGTTCTGCAGGTCTGCGTGTTCGCCGAGAACGGCGGCGCGTATTACGAGGTCACTCGCAAGGGACACCCGGTCCTGCAGCGCGCCGCCCTGGGGCTCGCGTTCGAAGGCGAGAAGGCGCCGCGCGTCGTCGTCGCCGGCACGGCGCAGCGGGCCTCGCGCGATTCGACCTGGGAACAGCCGTGGGGCGAGGAGCGGCACATCCGCGATCGTCACAACGAAATGCGGGTTTCGTTGCGCGGCGACACGCAGAACACCAGCGCTTTCGATGTCGTCGTGCGCGCCTTCGACGATGGCTTCGGCTTTCGCTATGACTTCATGGGCATTCCTGCCGGACGCGCCGTCGCCATTGCCGACGAACTGACGGAGTTCAAACCCGTCGGCGCCTACGATGCCTGGTGGTTCCAGGCCTACGAGAAGGAGCGCGACGAGTATCTGTATCAGCGCACGCCGCTCGACCGGATCACGAAGGCCGAGACGCCGCTGACGCTCGAATCATCGCAGCTGTACCTGTCGATCCACGAGGCTGCGCTCATCGACTACGCGAGCATGACGCTCGAACGCACGGCACCGGGCACGCTGAAAGCGGATCTCATGCCCTGGTCGGATGGCATCAAGGTGCGGCGCACCGGCCCTTTCCAGACGCCGTGGCGGACCGTGCTCGTTTCCGAGACCGCTGCAGGGCTGGCCGATTCGCGGCTGACGCTCAATCTCAATGAGCCGAACCGGCTCGGCGATGTTTCCTGGGCGAAGCCGGCGAAGTACGTCGGCATCTGGTGGGAGATGCACCTGAACCGCTCCACGTGGGGCAGCGGGCCGAAGCACGGTGCGACGACGGCGAATACGAAACGCTACATCGACTTCGCGGCGAAGTACGGATTTGACGGCGTGCTGGTCGAAGGCTGGAACACCGGATGGGACGGCGACTGGATCGCCAACGGCGCGGGCTTCAGCTTCACGAAGTCCTACCCGGACTTCGATCTCGCCGAGGTGACGTCCTACGCGCGCAGCAAGGGCGTATCGCTCATCGGTCACAACGAAACGGCCGGCGCCATCCAGAACTACGAGTCGCAGATGGAAGCGGGATTCAGGCAGTACGCCAAGTACGGCGTGCACTCGATCAAGACGGGCTACGTGAAGCCGAACGGCACGATCCAGCGCATCACGCCCGACGGCGCCGCCCACAACGAATGGTTCGCCGGCCAGTACCTCGTCCGCCATCACCAGCTCGTTGCCGAGACGGCGGCGCGCTACCGCATCGCGATCGATGCGCATGAGCCGGTGAAGGACACGGGCCTGCGCCGCACCTGGCCCAATCTCATGTCGCGCGAAGGCGCGCGAGGTCAGGAGTTCAACGCCTGGGGTGATCCAACGAATCCGCCAGAACATGTCGTCATCCTCCCCCTGACGAGATTGCTGGCGGGTCCGATGGATTTCACCCCGGGCATTTTCGACATCACCGAAGGCGGCAAGCCGAGCGTCGCAAAGCGCGTGCAGTCGACGCTTGCGAACCAGCTCGCGCTGTATGTCGTGATCTACAGTCCGCTGCACATGGCCGCCGATCTGCCAGAGAACTACGAGAAGCATCTCGATGCCTTCCAGTTCATTCGTGACGTGCCGACGGACTGGGAGCGTTCGCGGACGCTCGATGCGAAGATCGGCGACTACATCGTGGTCGCACGCCAGGAACGCGGCGGCAGGGATTGGTACCTGGGCGCGTTGACCGACGAACAGGCGCGCACGCTCACCGTGTCGCTGGATTTTCTCGATCCGCAGGCACGGTACGAGGCGCAGATCTACAGAGACGGCGCGAATGCCGACTACCGGACCCGTCCGGTCGCGTACCAGATCGAGCGCCGGTCGGCGCGGGCAGGGGATCGATTGACCTTGAAGCTCGCGCCGGGCGGCGGCACGGCAATCCGGTTCAGGGCTCTGCAGTAACCGTCGCAGCCGCGGAGTGCTCGACGGCCGCTCTTGCGGATGGCCTGCCGTCGATCCACGTCTCGATCACATTGAGCCGATCGTCGGCCTGGACCAGGCTGGCGCGGTAGCCGGGCGCGATTCTCCCCAGTTCGTTCTGCAGTCCGAGGAATGCCGCGGGATATTCGCTCGCCATGCGCACGCATTCGGCGAGATCTAGATGCAGCATGCGCTGCGCGTTGGCGATCGCCTCCGCCATGCTCAGATGCGATCCCGCGAGCGTGCCGTTCTCGTCGAGACATTTGCCGTCGCGCACGATGATCCGGCGTCCCTGCAGCATGAACTCGTCGCCATCGATGCCGACGCTCGGCATCGCATCCGTCACCAGCATGAAGCGGTCGCGCGGCTTGCTGCGCAGGGCGATGCGCAGGGCGACCGGGTCGACGTGCAGTCCGTCGAGGATGATGCCGCACCAGCTCGATGAATCGTCGAGCGCGGCGCCGACGACGCCCGGTTCGCGACCGGTGAGCTGCGACATCGCATTGAACAGATGCGTGAAACCGCGCAGGCCATGATCCAGCGCCGCGCGGATCTCCGCATACGTGGCGTTGGTGTGGCCGGCCGACACGATCATGCCCGCCTCCGCGAGACGCCGGATGATCTGCGGCGTCGTCATTTCCGGTGCCAGCGTGATCAGCGTCTTGCCGCCGTGCAGCGACGTCAGCAGCTGCAATCCCGACTCATCGAGTTCGCGCAGCTTGGCGGCATCGTGCACGCCCTTGCGTTCGGCATTGAGGAACGGCCCTTCGATGTGGATGCCGAGCACGCCCGGCACGCCCGCATCGATCGCGGCCTGGACCGCGGCGATGGCGTTTTCGACCACGTGCAGATCGTCGCTGATCAGCGTGGGGAGAAAGCCGGTCGTGCCGAAGCGCCGGTGCGCGCGACCGATGGCACGGATCGATTCGATGCCCGGATCGTCGTTGAACAGCACGCCGCCGCCGCCGTTGACCTGCGTGTCGATGAAGCCCGGCAGCAGCAATTGTCCGTGCAGATCGCGATGCTCGATCTGTCGTACGCGGGCATCGTTCGTCGGCAGCACATCGACGATGCGATTGCCGTCCACCAGCACGGCCAGGCCCTCGACGAAGCCCGAGGGTTGCAGGACACGCCCATTGACGAATGCGAATGCCATCAGACGGTCTCGGTCACTTTGCGAAGATGCGGCGGCACGTCGGGATCGAAACCGCGCGCCACCGCCAGCGCCGCCGCGAGTCGGTAGAAGCTCTGGATCATCAGCATCGGCTCGATGACCGGGTGTGCGGCAACGACAGGTAGCTGCACGGCACCGCGGTCCTGTGCGCCGGCCAGCAATACCGTGGCGTCGCGATCGAGGAAGTCGCGCGCCAGCGTTTCGATGCCGCCGCGCGTTTCATCGTTCTGCGAGAACGCCAGCACCGGAAAGCCGCGGCGCACGAGCGCCATCGGCCCGTGCTGGACTTCGGCGGAGCTGAACGCTTCGGCGTGCAGTCCGCAGGTTTCCTTGAACTTGAGTGCCGCTTCCTGCGCGAGCCCCAAGCCATAGCCGCGGCCGACGACGAACAGGTTGACCGCCGGCCGCAATACGGCGAGCGCCGCGCTCCAGTCGAGCGTCCACGATTTTTCCAGCTGCGCCGGTGCGGCATGCAGTGCCTGCGACAGGTCGTCGTTGCGGGTCCACGAGGCCGCGAGCTGCACGATGGCGCTGAGCGATGCGATGTACGACTTGGTCGCAGCCACGCTGGTCTCGGCGCCGGCGTGCAGGTCGATGGCGTGATGCGCGAGCTGCGACAGCGGCGATCCCGGCGTATTGCACAACGCGATCACGAAGGCGCCGGAATCTCGCGCGCGTTCGGTGGCGGCGAGCAGATCGGGACTCCTGCCCGATTGGGAGATCGCGAGGAACACGGCGTCGCGCAGATCGGTGCTGGTCTCGTAGACCGAGCTGAGCGAAGGCGAGGCCGACGCGGTCAACAGGCCGGCGTGGGTTTCAATCAGGTAGCGCGCAAAAGTAGCCGCGTGATCCGAACTGCCGCGCGCGCAGGTCACGACGGCGCGCGGCGCGCGTTCGCGCAGCACGGCGCCGAGCTGCTGCAGGCTGCCTGCATTCAGTTCGATCTGACGGCGCACGGCTTCGGGCGCCTGCGCCGCCTCGCGATGCATTCGGGTGTCGGTGCTCACGTGCTGGCGTTCAGTTCGGCGACGAAGTCGTAGGTGTCGCCGCGGTAGTAGGACTGCGAGAACTCGACGGCGCGTCCGTCCTTGAGAAAGCCCAGCCGTTCGACGAGCAGGCCCGCATCGCGTTCCTGAGCCTTGAGCAGCTTGGCCTGCTCGGCGGTGAAGAGCACGGCGCGCAGGCGCTGCAGCGCGCGCACGGGACGCGAGCCGTTTTTTTCCAGTGCTTCGTACAGCGAAGTCTCGACCGCATCGACGGACGGCAGGCATGACGCGAGCACCGTCGCGTACTCGAGCGCCATCGGCGCATCGTCGGCGTAGCGGATCCGGTTGAAGCGATAGACGGGCGTGCCCGGGCTGGATCGCAAGGTCAGTGCTTCTTCCGGCGTGACCGTGCCTGCCGCGCGATTGAGCCAGACGCTGCGCGGCTTGCGGCCGCGGGCGCGCATGTCTTCCGAGAACGACGTCAGCTTGGCGAAGTTCTTTTCGACGCGCGCACACACGAAGGTGCCCGCACCCTGCCGGCGCACCAGCAGGCCTTCATCGACCAGTCCATCGATGGCCTTGCGCACGGTGATGCGCGAGACGTTGAGGTCGTCCGCGAGATCGCGTTCCGGCGGCAGTGCGTCGTCCGGACCCAGTACACGCTTCTCGATGGCGTCGCGCAGGGCGCGCTGCAACTGCTGATAAAGCGGCAGATCGTGCGATTCGTCGAGCGTCGGCAGATGTTGGGACAGCAGGGCCAAGGGTCTCTCCGGAAAACTTTGTTGTGCTTGGTAGTGGCGAAGATGCCACTCAAGTATTACCAATGCAATACCAATGTCGATCCAAGGTGGGGCGTATTGCTATATAAATTGCTGAAAAACAATGCAAACACAGCCGTGAAAAATAATGGTATCGAACCTGCTTGGCTTTTCTGGATGATTGGTACTATATTGGCCCGCAACTGGTCTGCTGACAAAACAACAGGGGTAGGGGTCTCACATGAACACCAGACGTTCGACGTTGATCGGTACGGCAATCGCGTTCGCCTTGTTTCACCCGTCCGCACCGTCGCTGGCGCAGACGGCCGCGAGCGAGCCGCTCGAGGAAATCGTGGTTACGGGCATCCGTGCCAGCATCCAGCAGTCGCTCGAAGTGAAGCGCGATGCCGACGCCCGCATCGAAGTCGTGACCGCGGAAGAGGTTGGCAAGCTGCCGGCACACAACGTGGCCGATGCGCTGCGCGGCCTGCCCGGCGTGAACATCAGTTCCTCCAGTGCCGATGAAGGCGGCTTCGACGAAGCCGATCGCGTCAGCCTGCGCGGCACCAGCCCGAGCCTGACCCAGACGCTCATCAACGGCCACAGCGTCGGTTCGGCCGACTGGTTCGTGCTGAGCCAGGGCAACAACGTCGGTCGCAGCGTCAGCTACACGCTGCTGCCCTCCGAACTGGTCAGCTCGGTGGAAGTGAACAAGTCCTCGCACGCGAAGTTGCAGGAGGGCGGCACCACCGGCACCGTCAACATCATCACGCGCAAGCCGTTCCAGTTCTCCGAGCCGCTCACGTTCGAAGCGTCCGTCGGCACCGTGTATTCCGACCAGGCCGATTCCTACGATCCGCAACTGTCGGGCCTGATCAACTATCGCAACGACGACGGCACCTTCGGCGTGCTGCTGCAGGTCTTCAAGCAGGAACGCTCGCTGCGCCGTGATGCGCAGGAAATTCCGGGCGGGTTCTTCAAGATCGCGGCCGGCGACGCCGTTGCTGCGACCAATCCCGACCTGGTCGGCGTGTACGTCCCGGGCCTGGTCGGTTCGACGCTGTTCGAGCAGGTTCGCGATCGCACGGGCGGCCTGCTGGAACTGCAGTTCCGGCCTTCGGACAACCTGACCCTCGGCCTGAGCGGCTTCCTCTCGGACATGGATGCCAACAACTACAACCGCAACTTCATGCTGTGGGGCGGCAACTTTGCGCGCGTCCAGGCGCCGCAGCCCGGCTACACGATCGAAAACGGCGTGTTGACCAATGCGACCTATGCAGGCGTCGCCGGTCGCAACTACGCCGTTTACGACATGATCTATCGCGAGGCCACGGCCAAGAGCAGCTACGTCACCTTCGACGCGGACTGGCAGATCAACGACACCCTGCGTTCCAGGGTGCAGCTCGGCACCACCGAAGGTGAGGGCTCGACGGATCGTCAGTTCATTGCCGAGGTGAACATGGCCAGCGGCGGCGGCGCGAGCTGGACCAGTCATGGCATCGGCTCGCCGCTCGACTGGAACGTGGGCGGCAACAACACGCCGGCGGGCGTGACGGGGTTCGGTACCTGGGGCAATCAGCAGGTCACCGCCACGGATCAGGAAGACTGGATCAACCTGGATTTCAGCGTCGACGTGGATGCGGGCGCGCTGACGTCGATCAACTTCGGTGCGCGCTGCGCCGATCATGAGCGTGAAACCTCGTCGCCGGAAGGAGCGAGCCCAGGCGCCATCTGGCCGGCGCTGCAGAACGGCGCCACCAGCCCGTATCCGGGCGACTTCGCCGAAGCCATCGGCGGCAGCTTCCCGCGCGACCTGTGGTACTTCACCACCGGCGCGCTGAAGGACGCGATCATCAACAATTCCACCTGGCTGTCCGACAACGACGGCCCGACCGGCCGTCACAACTACGGCGCCGAATGGAAAGTCACGGAGAAGAATCTCGCGGCCTACGTGCAGGCGAACCTGGCGGGCGATGCATGGAGCGGCAACTTCGGCCTGCGCTACGTCAACGTCGATCAGGACATCAACTCCTATCAGGCGGTGGCCTCGGCGGCGAATGCCGACGTGAGCAGCCTGTTCGGCAACTGGATCTACCAGAACACCAGCAACGAGCACAGCAAGGTGCTGCCGAGCGCAAACTTCAAGTTCAACATGAGCAAGGACGTGGTGTTCCGCTTCGCTGCTTCGCAGACCATGACCTTGCCGGACTATTCGGCGCTCGGTGCGTCGAGCTGGGGTTCGGATCTGAACAAGACCGGCGGCGGCGGCAACCCGAACCTGAAGCCGGTGCTGTCCACGAACTTCGACGGCAACGTCGAGTGGTACTTCATGCCGCGCGGCCTGGTGTCGGTCGGCGCCTTCTCGATGGATCTGAAGGACTACGTCGCCTTCGGTACCGAAACGCGGATGCTGTACAGCGAGCTGACCAATCAGCTCGAGGAGTACCTCGTGTCGGTGCCGGTCAACTCCAACGGCCAGGTCACCGGTCTCGAACTCGTCTATGAACAGCCCATCGGCGATCTGTTCGGCTTCAATGCCAACTACACCTACGCGGACGGCAAGACGGCGCATACCTGGGCCGACGGCAGCAACAACCTGGTGGGCACGTCGAAGGACACCTACAACGTAGGCGCCTATTTCGAGAACGACATGTTCGGTGTGCGCGCGAACTACACGTATCGCACGGCGTTCCTGATCGGGCTGTCGGGTGCGAATCCGTACTACCAGGATGATTTCGGCACGCTGTCGGTGACGCTGAGCTACAAGCCGACCGAGTGGTTGAACGTCAGCCTGGATGCGTTGAACCTGAACAACCCGGATCTGACGTACTACCAGAGCGCGGTCATTCCGAGTGCGTTCTACAACAACGGGCGTCAGTACTACCTCAATCTGCGCGCCAAGTTCTGATCCGCCGGCCAGCAGGTCAGCCTGGGATGCTTCCTCTTGTCCCCTCCTCCGCGCAGCGGGGGAGGGCTAGGGTGGGGGCTCTTCTTGTAACGGCGCTCACTGCGGTGGTGGCATCGTTGAGCGAGTGAAGAAGGGAGCGGAGACTAGCGATAGTCCGGGTCAGTTGTTAAACCGACAAATCATGCGCCAGCAGAACAAGTTCATCGCTTTCGCAAGTTGTGTCCTCCTGTTGCTGATCGGCGGCTGTGACCGATCCAGGCCGGACGCTGTTGCTGTCAGTGCTCCCACTCCCGCCATCATCCCCGCGCCGCGCGATCTGACGACTGGCGCGGGCCAGTTCAATGTCTCCGCGGCAACCCCCATCACCTTCGCCGCCGACTCCGATGCCGCCTCCGTCGCAGACTATTTCTCCGACCTGATCCATCGCACCCGCGGCCTGCAGTTGCACACGCAGGCAGGCGAGGCGGACAAGTCCATTCACTTCGAGCTCACGGCCGGCGGGAGTGCCGGACAGGAAGACTATTCGCTGACCCTCTCCCCCGAGCGGATCGTCGTTTCTGCCGGCAACTCTCGCGGCCTTTTCTACGGTGCGGTCACGCTGTGGCAGCTCATGACGCCGGGCGACGCTGCGCAGACGATCGCTGTTCCGGCGGTCACCATCCATGACTCGCCGCGCTTCGCATGGCGCGGACTCATGCTCGATTCCGCGCGTCATTTCCAGTCGCCCGAGTTCGTCAAACGGTTCATCGACTGGATGGCGCTGCACAAGCTCAACGTGCTGCACTGGCATCTGGTCGACGACCAGGGCTGGCGGCTGGAGATCAGGAAATATCCGAAGCTGACGAGCGTCGGTGCGTGGCGCGTGCCGGCCGGCGCCGCCGCTGCAGCGGATATCGATCCGGCCACCGGCAAGCCGCGCCTTTACGGCGGCTACTACACGCAGGCCGACGTGCGCGAGATCGTGGCGTACGCGGGGCAGCGTCACATCACCATCGTTCCCGAAATCGAAATGCCCGGTCATGCGAGCGCAGCGGTCGCCGCTTATCCGCAGCTCGGTGTGACGGGTACGCATCCGCCGGTCGTGCCTGCCGACTGGGGCGTCTACTCGACGCTGTTCAACGTGGACGATGCGACGTTCGGCTTCATGGAGGACGTGCTGACCGAAGTCATGGCGCTGTTTCCGGGCGAGTACATCCACGTCGGCGGCGATGAAGCCGTGAAGGACGAATGGGAGGCGTCGCCGAAGATCCAGGCGCAGATGCGCAAGCTCGGCATCAAGGACGAACACGCGCTGCAGAGCTACTTCATTCATCGCATCGAGAAATTCCTCAACCGGCACGGACGTCGGCTGATCGGCTGGGACGAAATTCTCGAAGGCGGTCTCGCGCCCAATGCGACGGTGATGTCGTGGCGCGGAATCGATGGCGCGGTTGCCGCTGCCACCGCCGGCCACGATGCGGTGCTCGCGCCGCAACCGGCCTTGTACTTCGACAATCGACAGAACGGCCCCAACGATCCATCGCCCGGCCGCGGCTGGATCATCAGCCTCGAAGACGTGTACCGCTTCGACCCGGCGCCGGCGGCGCTGCAGCCGGAGCAGCTGAAGCATATCCTCGGCCTGCAGGCGCCCATCTTTACCGAGCACATGCGAACAGAAGAGCGCGTCGAATACATGACTTTTCCGCGCGCCGCCGCGCTCGCGGAAGTCGCCTGGTCGCCTGCGGAACGGCGCGACTGGACAGATTTCCAGGCGCGATTACCCGCACAGTTGCATCGCTACGACTCCCTCGGAATCCACTACACACCTCCTGCCCCCTCCTCCGCGCAGCGGGGAGGAGGCGCGCAGGAGCGCGCCGGAATCCCCCAACGAGGGGAGAGGGTTGGGGAGGGGGCTGCCTCGCGCCGCACCAGCCATCAACTGGAAATGTGCACCAGCAAACTCGTGCTGTCGCTCACCGATGATGCGCCGCTGCACGGCGAACGCGCCGTATTCCTCGTCGACATCATGAATCCGTGCTGGATCCTCAAGGGTGCAGACCTGTCGCAGTCGACGACGCTGACCGCGGCCGTGGGACAGGTGCCTTTCAATTTTCAGATCGGGAATGACGTGAAGGCCATTCCGTTGCTGAAGCCGCAGACACCGGAGGGCGAGCTCGAGGTTCGTCTCGACAGTTGCGAGGGCGAAAAGCTGGCGACACTG
>NZ_DAINNK010000074.1:5456-24884 GCF_036735925.1 Povalibacter sp. | reverse complement strand
GAGGAGGGAACCAGAGAGTCAGTTGACCTTCTTGCTCGCCGTATTCGACAGCGCGCTTTCCGCGCCGCCCGACGTCAGCGCCTTGACGGCGAAGTAGTACGTCGCCGGCGACAGGTTCTCGACGACATAGCTCGACAGGCTCGGATTGTTGACCTGCACGGTTTGGTTCATCGCGCTCGAACTCGTGCCGTAGTAGATGCGATAGCCGCTCAGGTTCGTCAACGAGGACCCATCGGTGTTGCGCGTCGGCGGTGTCCAGCTGAGCGTGGCCGAACCGTTCGACACCGCAGTGACGTTGACCGCAAAGGCCTTCAACGCTGCCGACGCCTTGCCGTCGCTCACCGAAATGACGATGTTCGAATAGCTGCCCACCTGCGACGCGCCGGGCGTGCCGGACAACCGGCCATTGCTGGTGCTGAACGTGGCCCACGACGGCTTGTTCTGGATGCTGAACGTGAGCTTGTCGCCGTTGGCATCGCTGGCCGTCGGCGTGAAGGAATACGCCGAGCCCGCGTTGATTGCCGTGACCGGCGAACCGCTGATGGTCGGTGCCGTGTTGCTCGTGCCGCTCGCCGCCTTCACCGCGATCGCGAACGCCGACAGCGACTTCTTGATCTTGCCGTCGCTCACCGAGATGACGATGTTGGAATAGGTACCGACGTTGCTGCTGGCGGGCTTGCCGCTCAACTGGCCCGTCGAGGTACTGAACGTTGCCCAGCCCGGACGATTCGTGATCGAGAAGCCGAGTGAGTTGCCGTCGGGATCGGAGGCGGTCGGCTTGAACGAGTAGGTGTTGCCGACCGTGACCGACGTGGCCGGCGAGCCTGAAATCGTCGGTGCACGATTGCCTGACGAACCCGACGAACTGGTGCTGACCGTGATCGTGAACCTGGGCAGCGTTGCCGCCTTCGCACCGTCCCACGCATAGATCTCGATGTTCGAGAACGTACCTGCCTTGGTCGGCGTGCCGCTGAGCCGGCCGGCATAGCGATCGAAGCTGGCCCACGCGGGCTGATTGCGGATGCCGAAGCTGACGAACTTGCCTTCGGGATCGGTCGCCGTCGCCGTGAACGAATACGCCTTGCCGACGGTCGCGGTCTTGGCCGGCGTGCCCTTGATCACCGGCGGCTGGTTGATCGCGGCGCCGGCGAGTTGCGGCAGGCAGAGTGCGAGAAGAATCGGAAACAGATGCTGCAGGCCCCGGCGGAACCTGCGCTGCGCGATGAACATGAGAAAGCCCCTCGTCGTAGAGGGCAATTCCGTCTTCGCGAATGGGACACTGAGAACGACAGCGTGCAGACACGCTGTGTGTTCCGGCAGCCCCGCCATCCCGCGCCTCGTTGCAGCACTGGACCGGTGGCTTTGCGTCCCCGTCTCGCAACGGGTTTGCCCTTGTCAAAACACCATGAAGCTTCGCGATGAAACGAAGCGATCAGCTCATGCACACAGTGGGATCGAAAACTTCCCGCCCGAAACCGTCGTCTGTGGCCGCCCGCTTCGGCTGCACGCGTTGCATGACGGGCGCGAGTAAATCCACGCGAGGCAGGCCAGGCAAAATGTCGGGAGCGCCAGACAGCAGCGTGAATTTATTTCGCAGGCGGGCGCGATGAATGACGGTAACTGGCGACAGCGCGAAAACCTGCAGAATTCCAGGCTCAAACGCGTGTCGACGATATCGCGCGAGGCGCACGTGCCGCGCGCATCGGGAAGTCATGCAGTAGCTATTTCAGGGATCGTCTCATGCGACAGGCACGACGCCGGCCCGGCGTCGCGCGAAGCGCTCATCCCAGAATGGATTCGCGCCGGTAGAGTCGTGCGGCGAGAGCGATCAGCAATAGTCCGACGCCGAGCGTCGTCGCCGCGGAAACGGCGAGATGCACGGGATCGACGGCATCGCCGCGCATCAGCGCCGTGGCCAGCAGATGCTGGCTCAGGCTGGGAACGGTCATGAGCGCGGTGCTGGCGCGCGTGCCGCTCACGACCGCGAACATGATCGGCACGAGCGGAATCATCAGCACCACGGACAGCCACGTCTGCGCTTCGCGATTGCTGCGCGTGAACGAAGCGACGACGGTCATGAGCCCGGCGCCGAGCGGCACGAACAGGACCATGACGCCGAAGATCGCCAGCACGACTCGCGGTCCGAAATTGGCGGACATGCCGAGCACTTCGAGCGGCACGAACTTCAAGGCGACCGAGAACGCCGCCAGCGTCAGCAGCAGCGAAATCGCCATGAAGGCGCAGGTCGCGAGGATCTTGCCGATGATGAGTTGCGATCGTGTGACAGGCAGCGACAACAGCGGTTCGAGCGAACCGCGCTCGCGTTCGCCGGCGGTCGTGTCGATGGCCAGGTAGAAGCCGCCCACCAGCATCGACATGAGACAGAAGTAGGTCATCATCCCCAGGATGATGAGCGAGCGGCCCGCAGGCGTGGCGACGTCGACGGCGCGCACATCGACGGGATCGACGACCGACGGACTCACGCCGCGCGCCAGCAGACGCAACATCGCGAGCTGGTGGCCGTAGGCTTCGAGCAGTCGCCGCGCCCGCTCGGTCGTGCCGGAAGCGCGGGTGTTCGAGGTGTCCACCACCAGATCGAGCCGCGCAGGCTCGCCCTGGCGCAGCTGCTCGGCGTAGCGCTCCGGCACGATCAGCACCAGTTCGCGTTCGCCGTTGCGCACCTGCGCCGTCGCTTCGTCGGCCGTGGATGTCACCGGTTCGATCTGCGCGCCCTGCTCCGCGAGAAAGCGCATCAGGTTCGGCGCCTGCTCGGCACCGATCACCGGCAGCTTGAGCGGCTGTTCCTGGTCGCGCACGGCGCGATTGGAAGCGAGCGTCGTCGTCAGCGCGAAGATCGCCGGCGCCAGCAGCACGCCGAAAAAGAATGCCGAGAACACGACGCGGCGGTCGCGCAGGTTTTCCAGCACTTCCTTGACGAAGACCGTGCCGATCGCGCTCATGCGCTTTCCCTGTCCGCCGCGGCGCGCACGAAGGCTTCTTCCAGATCGTCCGTGCCGAGTGCAGTGAGGATCTCGCCCGGCGTGCCATGCACCACCACGCGTCCCTGCGCAATGATGACGATGTCATCGCAGAGCGCCGCCACTTCCTGCATCACGTGGCTGGAGAACAGCACGCAGCAGCCGCTCGCGCGCAGTTCGCGGATGATTTCGCGCAGCATGCGCACGGCATTCACGTCGAGTCCGTTGGTGGGCTCGTCGAGGATCACGGTGCGCGGCTTGTGGATCAGCGCGCGCGCCAGCGCCACCTTGAGACGCTCGCCCTGCGAATAGCCCTTGGCGCGCCGGCCCGCAACGGCGCCGATGCCGAAGCGTTCGATGAGTCCGTCGCAGGCGCTGCGCAGCGCCGCGCCTTTCATGCCGTGCAGGCGCGCGTAGTACTCGATGTTCTCCCGGCCGGTGAGCTGCACGTACAGGCCGCTGGCATGCGGCAGCACGCCGAGCGACTGCCGCACGCGCAGCGAATCGCTGCTGCAATCGTGGCCGTCGACCAGGGCGCGGCCTTTGTCTGCGCGCAGCACGGTGCTCAGGATGCGCAGCGTGGTGGACTTGCCCGCGCCGTTGTGACCGAGCAGGCCCGTGATGCGGCCGTCCTGCGCCGTGAAGCTCACGTCGTGCAGTGCCTGCACGGCACCGAAGGATTTGGCGAGGTTGTCGACGAGGATCATGAGAGGGAGTCACGGAAGTGACGAGGGTGACGAAGGTCGGAGAGGTCGCGACGCAGTGGCTGCGATTCAGCAACTCTCGTCACGTTCGTGACTTTCGTCACTTTCGTCACTTCCATCATCATGGCGCCGTCGCCGCCGGCGTCAGCATGAACGGCGCGGGCCGCACGCCGTCGAGGCACGTTGCATCGAGCCCGCCCGCATCGGCGCTGCGGACGAACTTCGCCAGCAGGCGCGGCATGCAGCCGGTCGCGAGCTGGCCGTGCCCCTGCCCGTCGAGCACCAGGTGACGGCCCTTCGCAAACGAGGCGAGCACGCGTTCGCCGTAGGCCGCCGGCGTGACCGGATCGTTGCCGCCCGAGAGGATCAATGCCGGCACGTCGCTGTGCAGCTGCGCGTTGAATCCTTCATCGACGACTCCGCGCGGCCAGATGTCGCACACGGCGCGCATGCCGCGCATGAAATTGGCTCCGAGATACGTGGCCTCGAGCACCGCCTCTGCCACCGGCTGGCTGTCCCAGCGCGGCGCGTCCTCGCTGCAGACCACGGCGAAGTGCATGCCGTAGGCGAACTGCAGGTCCATGGTCCGCTCGATCATCAGGTACTGCGCCACCAGTGCATCGACCTGCTGCTGCGACTGGGCCTGGTGGATGAGCAGCGGCAGCAGCGAGGCCGTTTCATCGCTGTAGGTCAGCAGGCGCACGGCGGCGTTGAGATGCTGGCTGCCGAACTTCGCATCGAGCCACTGCGCGCTCACGGGATCCGGCAGATGCGCCACGACGGGCTCGCGTTCGAGGCGCGTGCGCAGCGCCCGGAACTGATCGCGCGCATCGGGAAACGCCGCGGCACAGTCGCGATCGGCCGTGCAGCGATCGAAGATCGCATCGAGCGCCGCCTGGGCGCGCGGCGCGATGTCGGGACCGAGGGCGAGATCGACCGGCACCACGCCGTCGAGAATCAGGCTGCGCACACGCTGCGGATAACGGCGCAGGTAGTGCTGCGCGACCCGCGTGCCGTACGAGACGCCATACAGATTGAGTTTTTCGTAGCCGAGCGCCGCGCGGATCTCGTCGAGGTCGCGCACCGCGACGCTGGTCGTATAGAAACGCGGATCGCCAGGCAGCTTCGCCAGACATGCCTCGCCGAGGCGGCGCAACTGCTGCGGCTCTTCGATGACCAGGTCCGCATCGCTGTCGAACGCGCAGTCCAGCGGCTGCGATGCGCCGGTGCCGCGCTGGTCGACGATCAGGATGTCGCGGTCGCGACGGATCGCTGCGAAGGCCGCGCCGGTCGACGCGTAGAAATCCGTGGCGGACTGACCCGGGCCGCCGCTGATGAGCACCAGCGGATCCGGCTCGGGCTGCAGGCGCAGCGACGGAATGACCGTGATGCGCAGCTCGATGGTCCGGCTCGCCGGGTCATCGCGATTCTCCGCAACCTGGAACCGGCCGCAACGCGCCGCGGCACTGCTGCCGAGCAACTGGGCGAACTCGCATTCCCTGAGCTGGAACGTGGCAGGCGCGGCCGACGCATCGACGCCGCAGAACAATCCTGCCGCGATGCAAGAAATCAACGTGGGAAGTGAGCGCAGGATCATGGGAGGGCGCCATGGTAGTCACTTCACCGGCTGGCTGGCCACCATCGCGGCGATGACGGGAACCGGTTCTGCATGACGTTGTCATGAAAGGTCAGCGGGCCCGACGATGTCTTGGCGCAATACATCGGTGCGGTTTCGCTCTGGTACAGTCGCTGCGCTCGACGCGGTCCATTCAGAACAACGGAGTCTGCCCATCATGCGACCTCTCATGCGACTCGTGCCCGTGATCGCCGGCCTCACCGTGGCGGCGCTGCCGCTGTCCGGCGCGCTGGCCAAGGACGAAGCCCTGGCCAAGGCCATTGCGTCCCCGCATCGCACGCCCGCCTTCGTCGAACGCGACAAGGTGCGCAAGCCGCAGGAGGAACTGGAATTCTTCGACATCAAGCCGACGATGACCGTGGTCGAAATTTCGCCGGGTGGCGGTTACTGGACGGAAATCCTCGCGCCGTACCTGCACGACAAGGGCACGCTGTACATCGCGATCTCGCCGCGGACTGCCAGCGAACGTGCGGCGCAGTACTACGACGGCTGGAAAAAGAAGATCGACGAGACCCCGGCGGTCTACGGCAAGCTGAAGCTCGGCGAACTCGGCGGCGGCAGCTACGAGATCGCGCCCGAAGGTTCTGCCGATCTGGTCGTGACCTTCCGCAATGTCCACAACTGGATGGGCGCGGGCACGGCGGACCAGGTCTTTGCCGCATTCCACAAGGCGCTCAAGCCGGGCGGCGTGCTCGGTGTCGAGGAACATCGCGCCGGCAACGACAAGCCGCAGGATCCGAAGGCGCAGAACGGTTACGTGCGCGAGGACTACACCATCGCACTCGCCGAGAAGGCCGGCTTCAAGTATGTCGGCAAGTCGGAGATCCTCGCCAATCCCAAGGACACCAAGGACTGGCCGCGCGGCGTGTGGACGCTGCCGCCGACGCTGGCGCTCGGCGATCAGGATCGCGACAAATATGTAGCGATCGGCGAGGCCGACAACTTCGTGCTGAAGTTCGTCAAACCTGCGAAGTAACCAACCTCGGAGACCGGCGTGGAAGAGGAAGCGAAAAAGTATCTGTGGTGGGGCATTCCCATCGTGGTGGTGGCGGGTCTCGCCGCCGCGCTCTATTACGGCCGCAAGCACAAGGAAGAACCCCCGGTCGCGGAGCAGGTGCAGCCGGCGCCCGTCGCGACCGCGCCGGATCGGTCCGCAAACTATCCGATCGACGACGGCGCATCGACCGCGGCGCCGCTGCCGGCGCTGGGCGAGAGCGACGCCGCCGTCCACGATTCGCTCTCCGGCCTCTTCGGCAAGGCGATCGATCAGTTCCTGGTGCCGAAGGACATCGTGCGGCACGTGGTGGTGACGATCGACAACCTGCCGCGCAAGAAGACCTCCGTGCAAATGTGGCCCGTGCAGCCGACCGGCGGACTGCCGGTCGTCGACGGTCAGGACGAATCCCTCACGCTCAGCGAACAGAACTACGCGCGCTATGCGCCGATCATGGCGCTGGTGCGCAATACCGACACGCGGCAGGTCGCCGCGCTGTACAAGCGTTATTACCCGCTGTTCCAGCAGGCGTACGTCGAACTCGGCTATCCCGAGGCGTACTTCAACAACCGGCTGGTCGAAGTCATCGATCATCTGCTGCAGACGCCGGAAGTCACCGGTCCGGTGCGACTGAAACAGCCTGGCGTGTTCTACGAGTTTGCCGACGCCAGCCTCGAAGAGCGTTCGGCCGGCCAGAAGCTGCTGCTGCGCATGGGGCCGACCAACGCTGCCACGATCAAGATGAAGCTGCGCGAACTGCGCAGGGAAGTGGCGAACCAGAGCGCGGGCTGATCTCCTCCTGTAGGTCAGGCTTCAGCCTGACTCTTAAGAAAAGGCCGGCTGTGACCGAAGGGAATCCCGCGGGAAAGCCGGCCCCACAGGAAGAGCAGATCCTTGAAGACTGAAACAGGAAGGGGCAGTCATGAACAGGACCGTGCTGATCCTCGCCTTCGCCACCCTGGCGAGCGCCAGCGCCGCCGCTTACTTCCACTCGCAGCTCGCAACCGAACGTCAACGCAACAAGGAATTGCAGGCCCGCCTCGACGTGCAGCAACCGCCGCGCACGCCCACTCCTTTCACGCCGCCTCCACCGCCGCACCCATCTGCCGCCGTCATCGAACCGGTGCAGACCGCAGCACCACGGCTCGCCATGCGACCGGACCCCGTCGCACCGCAACCCGTCGCAATCGCGCCGGAACGATCGGCCCAGATGCGACAACGCTTCGTCAACCGCCAACACGAACTGATGCGCGATCCGGAATATCGGCAGGCGATGCGCACGCAGCAGCGCTTCGGCATGCAGCAGATGCATCCGGATCTGGCGCGCGAACTGAACATTTCGCAGGAACAGGCGGATCGCCTGCTCGATCTGCTGGTCGACCAGCAGCTGCGCAACATGGAGCGGTCGGGGGACTTTCCTGCGGATCGCGCACCGACGCAGGAAGAGATCGCGCAGATGCAGAAGAGCATGCAGCAGCGGCAACTCGCCGATCGCGCCGAGATCGGTGCCCTGCTCGGCAGCGGCGGCGAGCAGCAATGGCAGGACTACCAGAACTCCATGGGTGCACGCATGCGTGTACGACAACTGAGCAGCGCGCTCGACAACGCCGGCATTCCGCTACGCGACGATCAGCGCCAGCCGTTGCGCGATGCGCTGGCGCAGTTCGAACGACAGGCGCAGGAGAACCGTCAGGCCGACGTCGTGGCGCGCCAGTTTGCCGGCATGAGCTTCGACGAGCGGCTGGGCTGGCAGGAAGAACAGCTCGAGCGCACGGAGCAGTCCTATGAACGCGCCCGCGAAGCCGTTTCGCACATCCTGACGACCGAACAGCTCCAGACCTATCGCGATCTGCAGGACCAGGAACTCGCCATGCGGCGCGCGAGCCTACGCATGCAGCGCGCGCAGATGGACGCGGGTGGTGACGGTCCGGTCCTAATGCATATTCCCGGCAACGCCGCACGCATCGGCCCGTAGCGCCAGTCGTCGCAGAGCAAACGAACGTCAAGACCGGCTCGTCGCGACATCCCGCTGTTTAGACTGGCTGCATGAAGCGCCGGTCCTTCCTTTCCGCCTGCCTGATCGCTGCGACGGCAATGGTCGTTGCACCTGTAACGACGCCCGCCACACAGCGCAGCGCCGACCAGATCTACCAGTCCTTCTGCGGTGCCTGCCATGGCACCGGCTGGAACGGCGCACCGATCAGCGGCATCGAGAACGACTGGACACCGCGGCTGGGCAACGGCGTCGACGCGATGCTCGCGAACGTGAAGCAAGGCCTCAACACCATGCCGCCGATGGGCACCTGCAACGATTGCAGCGATGCGGAGCTGAAGGCCGCGATCGAGTTCATGCTGAAGTTCTGAGCGGACTCTTCCTGTAGGTCAGGCTTCAGCCTGACTCCGACAGAAGCCGGCTAAAGCCCGCCCCACAGGCATCGGAGAGGGGATTACATGCAGCGTCGCATCTTCGGTCTCGCAACATTGCTCTGCACATTGCCGTTCGCTGCTCACGCGGACGACACCTCGCGCGGCGAGTGGCGCTACTACGGCGGCAGCGCCGGCAGCGACAAGTACTCGCCGCTCGCGCAGGTCGATGCGCGCAATGTGTCGTCGCTGCAGGTCGCGTGGAGCTGGACGAGCCCGGACGATGCGCTCGTCGCGAGCGGCACTACCAGGGAACGTCCCGGCTATTTCAAACCGACGCCGCTGATGATCGACGGCGTGCTGTACACCAGTACCGGATTCAGCCAGGTGGTCGCCATCGATGCGTCGAGCGGCAAGACACGCTGGGTCTTCGATCCGCAGGCGTACGCCGCGGGGCGCCGGCCTGCGAACAGCGGCTGGCAGCATCGCGGCGTCGCGTACTGGGAAGGCACGGTCGGCGATCGTCGCGAGCGACGCATCGTCATCGCCACCGGCGTCGGTCAGCTCATTGCGCTCGATGCACAGACTGGCGAGTCCATCACCTCCTTCGGCGCGAACGGTCGCGTCGATCTGCAGGTCGCGTTGATTGGCGGCGAAGAACAGCGCCGTCTCATCGGCTTCAACGCACCGCCCGTGATCGTGGGCGACGTCGTGGTCGTCGGCTGTACCGTGTTCGATCGTCCCACTTCGCCACAGATGCCGGCCGGCCACATCCAGGCTTTCGATGTTCGCACCGGTGCGCCGAAGTGGATCTTCCACACCGTGCCGCAGGAAGAAGAAGCGGGCACCGCGACGTGGGAGAACGACGCCTGGAAGTATTCCGGCAACACCAACGCCTGGGCGCCGATGAGCGCCGATCCCGAACTCGGCCTCGTGTATGTGCCGACCGGCACGCCGACCAACGACTACTACGGTGGCGATCGTCACGGTGACAACCTGTACGCCGAAAGCCTGCTCGCCATCGAGGCGCAGACCGGCAAGCTCGCCTGGCATTTCCAGGGCGTGCATCACGGGTTGTGGGACTACGACTTTCCTGCGGCGCCGACGCTCGCCGACATCACGGTCGACGGCAAGCGCATCAAGGCCATCGCGCAGATCAGCAAGCAGGGCTTCACGTACGTGTTCGATCGCGCGACGGGCAAACCGGTGTGGCCGATCGAAGAGCGTCCCGTGCCGCAGTCGACGGTGCCGGGCGAGAAGACTTCGCCGACCCAGCCATTTCCAACGAAGCCGCCGGCCTTCGCGCGACAGGGCATCACGGTCGACGACCTGATCGATTTCACGCCCGAACTGCGCGCCGAGGCGTTGAAGATCGTGAGCGAGTACACGCTGGGTCCGCTGTTCACGCCGCCGAGCGTCGTCGGCGAAGGCGGCAAGAAAGGCGTGCTGCAGGTGCCGAGCGCTGCGGGCGGCGCGAACTGGGGCGGTTCGGGGTTCGATCCGGAGTCTGGTTACCTGTTTCTCGAATCCGCCGACATCCTGTCGCTCGCTGCGGTGGTGAAAGGCGATCCGGCGAAGCAGAAGTCCGCGTACTTCATCCAGAACCCCGTCGGTCCCTCCGGCCCGCAGGGCCTGCCACTGCTCAAGCCGCCGTACGGCGTCGTCACTGCGATCGATCTGAACAAGGGCGAGATCGCCTGGCAGGTCGCGCACGGCGATGGCCCGCGCGATCACCCGCTGCTCAAGGATCTCAAGCTGCCGCCGCTCGGCGCATCGAGTCACACCTTTCTATCCAGCGGCGGTCCGCTGGTGACGAAGTCGCTGCTGTTCGTGAACCAGGTGCAGACCCGCCCGGACGGTCCGGGATACTCGACCACGGAGTTCTTCATGCGCGCCTTCGACAAGAAAACCGGCGCCGTGGTGTGGGAACACAGGATGAGCGAGCCGCCGTACGGCACGCCGATGACGTATGAAGCCAAAGGCCGGCAGTACATCGTCGTGGCGACGGGCGGTGGCGGCGCGCCCGCGAAGCTGCAGGCGTTTGCGCTGCCGTTGTAGGTCAGGCTTCAGCCTGACTTCGGAATAAAGAGGCCGGCTGAAGCCGGCCCCACAGTAAGAGGGCCCCCACCCTGACCCTCCCCCGCTGCGCGGAGGAGGGGATCAGAATCTGCAATCGCGATCATCCCGCCGCGAGGTGCCTCTTCATGTTGCCGTAGGCCGCCTCGATCAGCGCCGCAAGCGCCGCCGCATCGACATCGCGTTCCGGCCGCAGCTTCACATGACGCATGTACTTGCCCGTGCCTTCCAGCAGGCCGCGCGGATCGGCCAGTTCGGCACCGCGGAAGAAGCCGACATTCACGTGTGCGGTAAAGGCATTCACATAGCCGAACGCCGCATCGCCGATGCACGCCGTCGGATGGCCGTCGTGCAGCAACTCCCGAACGTCGTCGCCGCAGTTGCGCATGACTTCGAACCAGCGGCGCGCGATGGCGCCGAGTTCGCCCGGATGTTCACGCATCCATCGCTCGATGGCCGGATCGCGTCGGACCGCGCTGGGAAATCGCATCAGTTTTTCCATGACGACCTCATCCGCGCGAAGCCAGAGCATGCAGTCGACGAAACTGTCGGGCGGCTCTTCAAGCGACCGCGCACTTCCTGACCGTATCGAACGTTCGCGTCGTGATCGCCGCGCCGAACGTGCGCTCCAGCAGGGCCATGAACACGGGCCCCTTTTCGTTCGGAACGTACACCGAGAACACTTCTGCGCCTTCGAGCTTCAGGATGGACGCCTGATCGCGCGACACCGGCAGCGTTATCGATCCCTCGTACGGCCGCGGCAGGAACGTGACGACGCGCTTGGCGTTCTTCGGCAGATCGAATTCCGCGAAGGGATCGGCGTCGATGAGCGACTGGAGATGGGCCGCGGGCCGGACGATCGTCTGAAAAACCCGATCCAGGTGTTTCTGCATCGCTTTCCTCGCCTTCTTTTCCAGCGCGGCGACTGACGTCGAACGTGCGGAGAATGCGACGTTGCCGCTCGACAGCAGCGTCTTCACCTCCGTGAAACCCGCCGCCTCGAAACAGCGTTTGAGCTGCGGCATCCTGCAGTTCATCGGACTCACGCCCCGGAGGAATGCGACGTAGCGGGTCATCGATTGTCAGCGGTCTTGCACGCACAGCCGCCAGTAGTCGGGTTCGCGGCTGCCATGAGCGACTGCGACGATGTAGATCATGTCGCCCGCCACCGCATATACGACTGAGAATGGAAACTTCCTGAGCACGAAGTGCCGCAGATTTTCGTCAACGCGCGCACCCATTTCGGGTGGTCGAGCAGTCTTCCGTTACGCGCGCGCATTGATTGCCTCGAAGGCCGCTTGCGGGCCCAGCCTTGGACCCACGTGCACTTTGACGTGACGCGCACCTGCACCCGCCCCAAGTTCAAGGAAGACTCGCTCTTCGACCTGCGACAGCCCGCCTTCCGTCATTTCGAGCGGCTGAAGCAGAAGCCTTGGCTGAACAGAGAAGAAACCCTTCGATTTCACCTCCTTGACCAGCCTCGCAAGCAACCCCTCTGCCGTTATGAAATCACCGACCAGCAATCGCGTCGTGGAGAATGCACCGCTGCCCTGCGCCACCTGCCCGTCCTTCAGGTTCATTACTTCCATGTGATTTCTGCGCACGTATGCAACAAGGTCGCTCATTCCGATCTCCGTGCGTATGACGCCACCAGTCTGCCGAATCGCCTGGTGCGAGGCCAGTGGGCGCACGGATCTGCGCAGCGGGGGAGGGTGGGGGGCATCTCACTGTGGGGCCGGCTTCAGCCGGCCTCTTTTCGGATGTCAGGCTAAAGCCTGACCTACAGAAACCCCATCGTTGGGCGCCTACGGCTTCAGCACCGCCCGTCCGCGAATCTTCCCTTCACGCAAGCGCTGATAGACCTCGACCGCCTTGTCCAGCGGAAAGGTTTCGACTTCGGCATGGATGCGGCCGGCGGCGGCAAGTGCGATCACTTCCATGAGCTCGGTGCGCGAACCCCAGTACGGAACCGTGACCTGGCAGCCGTACGGCGGCGAGTTGGCGGCGTAGTTGACGACGCCACCGCCGAGGCCGACCACCGTCAGACGACTGTTGCGTCCGACGACGCGGACACCGAGATCCACCGTTGCCTGCGCACCGACGAAGTCGAGCACGACGGTGGCGCCGCGCGGTCCGGTGAATTCCGCGATGGCAGTGGCGGCGGCATCGGCATCGCGCGTGTTCACCGTGTGCTTCACGCCGAGCTTGCGTGCGTGTTCGAGTTTGCTGTCGTCGATGTCGCCTGCAATCAGGCGCGCGGGGCTCAAAGCCTGCAGGATCTGCACGGCCATGTGGCCGAGACCGCCGATGCCGATGACGACGACGCTGGCGTCCGGTGTCAGCAAGGGCAGTGCAGCCTTGATGGCGTGATAGGGAGTGAGCGCCGCATCCGACAACGGCGCAGCCGCGACGGGATCGAGTTTGCCGAGCGGCACGAGCAGGCGCGACGACGGCACCCGCATGTACTCGGCCATGCCGCCGTCCGAGCCGAGCCCGCCGCCCATCGTGCCGAGACTCGCGTGGTTCTCGCAGTAGTTCTCCGCCGAGGTCTGGCAGGTGTGACAGCGGCCGCAGCCCCACGGGCCGTACACGGCGACGGCATCGCCTTCCTTCCATTCGCTCACGCCCTGGCCGAGCGCGGCGATGTGGCCGGCGTTTTCGTGTCCGAGAATGAACGGGCCCTTGAGCCCGAGATCCTCGTCGAGGATGTGCAGATCGGAGTGACACACACCGGCGCCGGCCACCTTGATGACGACCTGACCGGGACCAGGCCGGGGAGCGGGAGCATCCACGATTTCGGCCGGCCGGCCGATCGCGACGAAACGTACGGCTTTCATCGATGTTCTCCGGAAACAGCAGCGGGACGACAGGATGGCCACTCGCGCGCAGCGTCGCCATCGTGAGCTACACGGGTCGGAGCACGGATATCCGATAGAAGCCGCGGACGCGGTGAACGTCTATGCCTGCGCCGCCTGCGGCAGCAGCGCCCGCAGCTTGGCGAGCAGATCCTTTTCCCGATACGGCTTGGCCAGTACGTCGGCGTGCTGTTCCGAAGCACTGAACGAAGCGGCATAGCCAGTGGCGTACAGCACGGGCAGATTGGCGCGGCGCTCGCGCGCGAGCTTGCCAAGCTGGAAGCCGTCCATGCCGCCGGGCATGACGACGTCGGTGAACAACAGATCGATGGCGGGTTCGCGATCGATGATTTCCAGCGCGCGTGCGCCGCTGTCGGCTTCGATCACGGAGAACTGGCGTTCGCGCAGCAACGATGCGGTGACGGCGCGCACCCCGGCATCGTCCTCGACCAGCAGCACCGTGCGTTCGAGGCCGGAGTATTCGTCCGATTCCTCATCGACGACGGCGACTTCGATGCGTGCATCGGCGATGACGCGCGGCAGATACAGACGCACGCTGGTGCCACGACCAGGCGTGCTGTCGATGCGCATATGTCCGCCGGACTGGCGCATGAAGCCATACACCATGCTCAGGCCCAGGCCGGTACCGTGTCCCATCTTCTTGGTGGTGAAGAACGGCTCGACGGCGCGGGCCAGGACGTCGCGCGCCATGCCCGTGCCGTTGTCGGTAACGCTCAGCACGACGAAATCGCCTGCGGGAATTTCGTCGTCCTGGTGCGCGAAGTGCGCATTGGTCGCTTCGATTCTGAGCAGGCCGCCTTCGACCATCGCATCGCGCGCGTTGACCGCCAGATTGATCAGCGAGGATTCCACCTGGGCCGGATCGGCCAGGACCAGCCACAGCTCGGCGGCCACCGCGACGTCCATGTGGATTCTTTCGCCCAGCGTGCGTCCGAGCAGCTTGGTGATGTTGCGACAGACGTTTCCCAGATCGAGCGGTCGCGGCTGCAGCGGCTGGCGACGCGCGAAGGCCAGCATGCGTTGCGTCAGCTCCGCGCAGCTCAGCGAGCCGATCAACGCCATCTGCACGCGATCGAAGTTGCGGCCCGTGCCCTTGAGCGATCGGGTCAGGGCATCCAGATTGCCGATCACGACGGTCAGCATGTTGTTGAAGTCGTGGGCGATGCCGCCGGTGAGCTGGCCGACCGCCTCCATCTTCTGCGACTGGAACAGCTGCTGTTCGGCGCTGCGCCGTTCGGTGACGTCGAGACACACGCCGAAGACATTGCGGTTGCCGCCGGCGTGGCCAGGAACGAGCACGGCCTGGTCCAGGAACACGCGCTCGGCACCGTCCGCGCAGCGCCAGCGATACTCGATGCTGGTGGCTTCCTTCGTTTCGAGCGCCGCCGCTTCGGCCATGACGCGCGCAATGTCGTCCGGATGGATGCGCGACATCCACAGATCCGGCTCTTCTATGAACTGCACGCGCGGGAACCCGACCAGCTCGGCGATGCCGTCGCCGATGAAGCGCGGGCCGCGCAGGTTCGAGTTCAGCTCGCTGCTGTAGACGGCGATCGGCAGCGAACGCAGGATCAGCGCCTGCTGCTCCTCGCTCTGGCGCAGCTGGCGTTCGGCTTCGAGTTTCTCCTGGCGGATGCGGAAGTTCTCTTCCAGCAGGATGCGCTCGAGCTGCGCGGCGCGCTGCGCCTCGGCGCTCTTCTTGAACAGGTCGACCAGCACCGACACCTTCGAGCGCAGGATCATCGGATCGACCGGCTTGAAGACGTAGTCGACCGCACCCAGCGCGTACGCATGGCGGACGTGCTTGTCGTCCTTGTCGATGGCGCTGACGAAGATGATGGGAATGTGACGCGAGCGATCGCGGCGCCGGATCAGTTCGGCCGTGGTGTAGCCGTCGAGACCCGGCATGTTGGCATCGAGCAGAATGACCGCGCATTCTTCGCGCAACAGGAAGCGCAGCGCGTCTTCGCCGGATGCGACCTCGACCACGTTCTCTTCGAGATCCGCCAGCACCTGCACCAGCGCGAAGCGATTCTTCGCCTCGTCATCGACGACCAGGATGGTCGCGGCTCCTTCCCTTACGCGCGGCTCCCTCACAGCGGTCGGCACTGCATCGAGGTTCATGCGATCCGAAGCTCAGGTGCGTCGCAGCCAGACCCGCATCATCGACACCAGCTGATCGACGTCCACCGGTTTCGACAGGTATTCGGAAGCTCCTGCTTCGATGCATTTCTCGCGATCGCCCTTCATGGCCTTCGCCGTGATCGCGATCATCGGCAGCTTGCGGAACTGCTCGCGCGAGCGGATCTGGCGCATGGTTTCGTAGCCGTCCATGTCCGGCATCATCACGTCCATGAGCACCATGTCGATGCCGGAGGTGGTGTCCAGCATGTCGATGCCGTCGCGGCCGTTCTCCGCATGCAGCACTTCGATGTCGTGCTGCTCCAGCACGCCCGTAAGGGAGAAGATGTTTCTAATGTCGTCGTCGACGATCAGCACCTTGCGTCCGGCCAGGCCCGGCTCGCGACGGCGCGCGCGCTCGATGATGCGGCGTTGTTCCGGCGGCATGTTCTCGACGGCGCGATGCAGGAACAGCGCCGTCTCGTCGAACAGTTGCTGCGGCGATTCCGGGCCTTTGGTGATGAACGATTCGGCCAGCTTGCGCAGCCGCGCTTCCTCCTCGGCATTCAGATCCTTCGCCGTGTGGATGATGACGGGCAGGCGCTGCGCGGGATTGCGGCGAATCGCTTCGATCAGGTTCACGCCGTCCATGTCGGGCAGGACCAGATCGACCACCGCACAGTCGAAGCTGCGCTGCTGCAGCGCTTCGAGCGCCTCCTGTCCGGTACAGACGCGCGTCACGTGAACGTCGCCATTGCCGATCAGGCGGGAAATCTCGCCGAACTGCAGATCGTCGTCTTCGACCAGCAGCAGTTCCTTGGTGGGCCGTGCGATGAAGTCCTCGGTGCGGGCCAGCGCCTGCTGCAGCGTCTCGCGATCGACCGGCTTTTCCAGTACCGAGAAGGCGCCCATCTGGGTGCCGCGCTCGCGCGGATCCTGCACCGAGATGATGTGAATCGGAATGTGACGCGTCTCGGCCGTGCGCTTGAGGATGTCGAGCAGCCGCCAGCCGTCCATGTCGGGCAGACGGATATCGAGCGTGATCACGGCAGGGTTGAAGCGGCGCACGAGCTGCAATGCACCGCTGCCCGTTGGCGAGACGACGGCCTTGAAGCCGCGGTCATGCGCGAGGTCGAGCAGGATCTGTCCGAACTTGGCGTCGTCCTCGATGATGAGCAGCACCGGATCGCCGGGCTCGATGGATTGACGATCGTCCGTGAGTTCGGCAACGCGCAGCAGCGGCGTGCTTTCGACCGCATCGACCGGCGCCCGCAGCGACTCGCTGCCGTGAGCAATCTGGTGCGTGACGTTCGCCACCGGCCGCCACGCCATGTCGAACATCAGCGGCAGATACAGCGTGAAGCGGCTGCCGTGCTGCGGCGTGCTCTCCACCGTGATCTCGCCGCCGAGCAGGCGGCAGATTTCGCGGCTGATCGACAGGCCGAGACCCGTGCCGCCGTACTTGCGGCTGGTCGTGCCGTCGGCCTGCTGGAAGGCTTCGAAGATCACGCGCAGCTTGTCGCTGGGAATGCCGATGCCGGTATCCGCCACCGAGTAGGCGACGACGGCGCCGGCGGTGTTCAGCAGCTCGTTGGTCGAATTCCATCCGGAGCGCACGCGCTGGATCGAGAGCACGACGCCGCCCTCGTGCGTGAATTTGAAAGCATTCGACAGCAGGTTCTTGAGGATCTGCTGCAACCGCTTTTCGTCGGTCGTCATGGCGGGCGGCAGCGACGAATCGAGTTCGATGCGGAAGCTGAGCTTCCGGTTCGAGGCCAGCTGTTCGAAGCTGCGTTGCAGGTTGTCGACGACCTCGGAGAATTCGACCGTGCCGACATCGAGCGTCACGGTGCCGGATTCGATCTTCGACAGATCGAGAATGTCGTTGATCAGGGCCAGCAGTTCGGTGCCGGCGCGATTGATGGTCTGCGCGAACTCGACCTGCTTCGGCATCAGGTTGTTGTCGGCGTTGTCGGCGAGCAACCTGGAAAGAATCAGCAGGCTGTTGAGCGGCGTGCGCAGCTCGTGCGACATGTTGGCGAGGAATTCGGATTTGTACTTCGAAGTCAGCGCGAGCTGTTCGGCCTTTTCCTCGAGCTGTTCCTTGGCGCGCTCGACCTCCTGGTTCTTCGCTTCCACCTGCTTGTTCTGCCACGACAGCAGGTTCGCTTTCTCCACCAGTTCTTCGTTCTTGGCGCGCAGCTCTTCCTGTTGCGTACGCAGCAGGTCTTCCGAGCGCTGCAGGGTCGTGGCCTGCTGCTCCAGCCGGTCGTTGGTGTTCTTGAGTTCGTCCTGCTGGCTCTGCAGTTCGCGCGTCAGCAGCTGCGACTGCGCCAGCAGCACCTCGGTCTGCATGTTGGCGGCCAGCGTGTTCAGCACGATGCCGATGGATTCCATGAGCTGGTCGAGGAACAGCGTATGGACGGTGCTGAAGCGCTCGAACGAGCCCAGTTCCAGCACGGCCTTCACTTCGCCTTCGAACAATGCCGGCAGCACGATGATGCTGATCGGCCTGGCGTGACCCAGACCGGAACTGATGTGCATGTAGCCGTGCGGCGCGTCGTTCAGCAGCATGCTGCGCTTCTCCGCCGCGCACTGGCCAATGAGACCTTCGCCGAGATGCAGCTTCTGCGGCGGGCGCGGCCGATGCGGTGCGGCGTAGCTCGCGACCAGTTCCAGCACGGCGCCGTGATCGGTGGGCCGGGTGAGGTAGAACAGTGCCTGCTGTGCATTCACCAGCGGTACGAGCTGCGACAGGATCAGGTTCGACACGTGGCGGATATCGCGCTGGCCCTGCAGCAGCCGGTTGAAGCGCGCGATGTTGGTCTTGAGCCAGTCCTGCTCGGTGTTCTTCTGGGTCGTGTCCTTGAGATTGCGGATCATCTCGTTGATGTTGTCCTTGAGCGAAGCGACTTCGCCCGAGGCTTCCACCGTGATGAAGCGCGTCAGATCGCCCTTGGTCACGGCGGTGGCGACTTCCGCGATCGCGCGCACCTGCGTCGTGAGATTCGCCGCGAGCTGGTTCACGTTGTCGGTGAGATCGCGCCACAGGCCGGCGGCGCCCGGCACGCTCGCCTGACCGCCGAGCTTGCCTTCGGTACCCACTTCGCGAGCCACGTTGGTCACCTGGTCGGCGAAGGTGGCGAGCGTGCCGATCATGCCGTTGATGGTGTTGGCGAGCGCGGCGATTTCGCCCTTGGCTTCCACCACCAGCTTGCGGGTGAGGTCGCCGTTGGCGACGCCCGTCACGACTTCGGCGATGCCGCGCACCTGGCCGGTGAGGTTGGCGGCCATCAGGTTCACGTTGTCGGTGAGATCCTTCCAGGTGCCGGCGACGCCTTCGACGCGCGCCTGACCGCCGAGCTTGCCTTCGGTACCCACTTCGCGCGCCACGCGCGTCACTTCGGAGGCGAACGAGTTGAGCTGGTCCACCATCGTGTTGATGGTGTTCTTGAGTTCGAGGATTTCGCCTTTGACGTCGACGGTGATCTTCTTCGACAGGTTGCCGCTCGCCACCGCCGTGGTGACATCGGCGATGTTGCGCACCTGGCCGGTGAGGTTCGCGGCCATCAGGTTCACGTTGTCGGTGAGGTCCTTCCAGGTGCCGGCAACGCCTTCGACCTTCGCCTGACCGCCGAGCTTGCCTTCGGTACCCACTTCGCGCGCCACGCGCGTCACT
>NZ_DAINNK010000074.1:0-5356 GCF_036735925.1 Povalibacter sp. | reverse complement strand
CTTTGACGTCGACGGTGATCTTCTTCGACAGGTTGCCGCTCGCCACCGCCGTGGTCACTTCGGCAATGTTGCGCACCTGGCCGGTGAGGTTGGCGGCCATGTGATTCACGCTGTCGGTGAGATCCTTCCAGGTACCGGCCACGCCGCGTACGTTCGCCTGGCCGCCGAGCTTGCCTTCGGTGCCCACTTCGCGCGCCACGCGCGTCACTTCCGAGGCGAACGAATTGAGCTGATCCACCATCGTGTTCACGACGGTACTGATGCGCAGGTATTCGCCGCGCATCGGCCGGCCGTCGATTTCGAGATTCACCGCCTGGGACAGGTTGCCGCGGGCCACCGCGCCGATGACGCGCGCCACTTCGGACACGGGGTACGCCATGTCGGTGACCAGGCCGTTGATGGAGTCGACGCATTGCGCCCAGCTGCCGGTGGCGGCATGCAGCTTGGCCCGCTCCGACAGCTTGCCTTCGCGCCCGACCATGGCATTGAGCCGTTCGAACTCGCGCGCCATGGAGTCGTTGAGCTCGACTACTTCATTGAAAGCATTGGCGATTTCCCCGTCGATGTCGGAGAGGTCGCCGGGGAGCCGGACCGAGAAATCGCCGCGCTTGAATGCGCGCAGGGCCTTGAGGATGTCGCGACGCTGCAATGAGGTCGCATCGCTGGCTGCCACCACCACTTCGCTTCTCCCGGAAATTCGATCCGCACCGGCCTGCTTGGGAGCCCGTGCCTGGTATTTCGTCTTCGGGAGGTCGACCCGCTGCCAGACTGTCGCATGCCCCCGACGCGTCCGAGTCAATGTCCGGGAACCGTCGGTGGTTCCATGACGTTGTTAGCGCGCCGCGCCGGGAGCGTGAGGCGTTTGCGGGCAGGCGCTCCGCAATCGACGACGTAGCAGTCGGCTTCGACGATGGCGTAAGGTTGTCGTCGCCGGGGAAAGCTACGATAAACGACCGGCCGACAGCGATTACATAAACAGTCCGATCGAACAGGGTCAGTGGGTCAGTCATGGGTGACTTCGCCGCTCCGAAGACGCCCGCACCGTGCGTGCTGGTCGTCGAGGACGAGATTCTCGTACGCATGTTTGCCGTCGACGTGCTCGAAGAAGCCGGCTTCGAAGCCGTTCAGGCCGGCAGCGGCGCGGAGGCTTTGAAGCTGCTGGCCGAGCGCAGGAATGACCTGCACGCCGTGGTCATCGATCTCGGTCTGCCCGACCGTCGCGGCGACGAGATTGCCGCCGAGATCCGTGCACAGTGTCCGCAGCTGCCGATCGTCATTGCCAGCGGGCGCAGCGAACGCGAACTCATGGACAAGTTCGCGACCGACACGGCGATGGCCATCCTGCCCAAACCCTACACCGAGCCGTTGATGCTCGAGGTCTTCGGCAAGCTCGGCATCCGCAGCCGCTGATCAGGCGGCGACGGCCTGAATCAATCCTTCGGCGGTCATCGCCGCACGAACGGCCGGTCGGGCGGCGACGCGACTCATATAGTCCTGCAGCACCGCGAACAGATAGGCATCGGCGATCGTGTAGCAGTCGCCGGCCGCCCACGAGCGCGCCCACAGTTCGGCGCAGATCGACGCACTCGAGTGTGAATTCCTCGCCGGTCTCGTGCAGCACGCTGTGCGGCCCCAGCGAACAGGCGCCCGGGGCGTAGTAGAGCTTCATGGAATCGGTTCCTGGTGCGAAATGCGGCCACTGTCGACTCCGCAACAGTAAGCAGCCGACGCACCGACCGACAGGTTCAGGACCCTCGAAGGTCGCGCGGTTCGCCTCGGAATCGAAGCGCACGGGCGGATTGATGAACTCGTCGAAACAATCAATTTCTGCGCGCCGCGTCTTTCGACGCGGGGTGCCGGGCGTAGGCTACAGGTCCGTTTTCCCCGCCCCTCCTCCTCACTTTAGTCAGGGCCTCTCCCATGGACGTACTGTCGAACGTACTCAATGTCACCAGCCTTGCCACCAGCGTATTGGGATCGCGTGAATTCATCGCGCCCTGGGCCATCGCGGTCGATGCGCCCCAGGAAACTGCAGTACACATCATCCGTCGCGGCAGCGCCTGGCTGCGACACGGCGATACCGAACCGGTCCGCCTGAATGCCGGCGACATCGTGCTGCTCGCGAGCGGCAGCAAGCACGTGCTGTCGTCCGATCGCGAAGCGCGCGAACCGGAACCCGTCACACAGGCGATTGCACGCGCGCACAACAACGTGGTGCCGTCGCTGCGCGGCCGCAATGACGGCAGCGGCGAATCGACGCTGCTGCAATGTGCCGGCTACAGTTTCTCCAGCGACGGCTTCTCGCCCGAAGGCACGCATCCGCTGCTGTCGCTGCTGCCGCCCGTGATCGTCGTGCCCGCCGAACGCGTGAACGAAGATCCGGAACTGCAGCTGCTGCTGCGATTGCTGTCGCACGAAGCGACGCGCCGCGACGCCGGCGTCGAACTGGTGCTGCCGCGGCTCATCGACACACTCTTCGTCTACCTCCTGCGCGTGTGGCAGAAGGATCAGCCCGAAGGCACCGCCGGCTGGCTGGGCGCATTGCGCGATCCGCAGATCCGCAAGGCGCTCACGCTGATCCACGAATCGCCGCAGGCGCCATGGACGGTCGAGTCGCTCGCGCGTCAGGCCGCGATGTCGCGTGCCGCCTTCGCCAAGCGCTTCATGGATCTGGTCGGCCAGCCGCCGCTGGCCTACGTCACGCGCTGGCGCATGGATCTGGCCGCCAAGCTGCTGCGCGAATCGCGCGAACCGGTGGCGCGTATCGCGAGCAAGGTCGGCTACCTGTCGGAGACGGCGTTCGCGAAAGCCTTCCGTCGTCGCCGCCGCATGCCGCCGGGCGCGTACCGCTTCCAGCGCACGCGCCGTGCACGTGCGACGGAGATCGGCGTGCCGGAGATCGCTCGCGTCGATCAGCAGGGAGCGTAGGAGCCAGGAATTTCACACGGAGATCACGGAGGACACGGAGGGTCGGAAAGAGGAAGATTTCACACAGAGAGTACAGAGGGCACAGAGGTCGAGAAGAGAAGAAGAATTTTCCACGGGGGACACGGGGAGCACGGGGACAAGAAGAGATTCTTCTGTTCCGAACCCTGTGTTCCCCGTGTCCCCCGTGGAAACCTTCTTTGTTCTTCTCTCCTCCGACCTCCGTGCTCTCCGTGATCTCCGTGTGAAACCCTCCTGCTCTGAAAGGAAGCCAGCCATGGCAGTGCACATCGTTCGACTGGGCACCCCGCGGGGCGCGAAGGAAGGTATCCGGATCGGAACCGTGCGACGTCCGCCGCGCGGCGTGCCGAAAAGCGAATTCGCGTCGCGCAATTTCTACGACGTGTGGCTGCCGAACCTGGCGCCGACCGACGAACTGGTGAAGCTCGCGCTGAGCGGCGATGCGCACGACTGGAAAGTGTTCGTGCGTCGCTATCGCGCGGAAATGAAAGCGCCGCAAGCAGTGCACCTGCTCGACACGCTGGCCGCGCTATCGCATCGCACCGATTTTTCGGTCGGTTGTTACTGCGAGAACGAGGCGCACTGTCACCGCTCGATCCTGCGCGAGCTGTTCAAGGAACATGGCGCGAAGGTCGCTCGCTGACGCGGCTTCAGTGACTGCGGCTCCATTCGTCCGGCGGATTCTCCCGCCGCGTCTGCTCGGGATTCTTCGCTTCACCCTTGCGCGGGCCGCGTTCGAACAGGCGGCGACGGAACACGGTGAACGTCAGTACCAGCGCCAGGGCGATCAGCACCAGCACCACCCAGAAATGACCGAGGAATTCGGTGATCGGACCCATGTTGCTCTCCCGTGCAAGAACACGTCAGGAGAAACAACGGGCGATGGATGAATAAGTTCGGCGCGACCGCGTCGGTGTTTGTCGCACAGTTCCTTCCTCTGTAGGTCAGGCTTTAGCCTGACTCCTCAAAAAGGCCGGCTAAAGCCGGCCCCACAGGAAGAGCATCCACCGAATCACCGCCGCTTCGCCCGCATCCAGATCACGACCACGACGATGGCGATCAGGCCGAGAATGATCAGGAGTCTCATGGTTCGTTCGTGCTCGTGGATTGGCGGTTGAAGCGTTCGGTCAGTGCCGCGAGATCTTCGGGCGTGTCGAGATCGATGGCGGCATTCGGCATCGGCACGCGCATGACGCGGTAGCTGTTGCGTTCGAGGATCTGCCGCGCGCCCTGATCGCCGCGCAGCCCGGCGAGTTCGCCGAAGCAGACGCGCGGAAAGATGGCTGGCACGCCGACGTGCTGGTCGTACGTCGCTGCGGCGATCACGCCGTCCTGTTCCTTCCATGCGGCCACGAGACGTTTGAGATCATCCGCCGTCACCGCCACCTGATCGCCGAGCAGCACGAGAACGGCTTCCGTCGCCGCGGGCAGCGAACTGACGCCGAAGCGGATCGAGGACGCCATGCCTTCCTCCCAGCGGCGGTTCACGATCACGGAGGCCGGCGAATGCGCCAGCAGGCGCGTCAGTTCGGCGGCATGCGCGCCGATGACGACCGTCACTGCCTGTCCGGCAATCGCCGTGGCGACGGACACGACACCATGCAGCGCCGGTCGCCCGCCCAGCTTGACGAGCTGCTTCGGCTGCCCGAGCCGGGTCGAGGCACCGGCCGCCAGCACCAGGACATGCAGATTGGACATGGATGCAGGATGTCCGATGTCCGGTGTAATGTCAGCAGCGACACCCTCCTGACCATCGCAACACTCCCATGGCCATCCGTCCCGTCCTGAAAATGGGTGATCCCGTCCTGCTGCAGGTCGCGAAGCCCGTGACCGGGTTCGACACACCCGAACTGCGCTCGCTGCTCGTCGACATGCACGACACCATGGAATCGCTGAATGGCGCCGGCCTCGCGGCGCCGCAGATCGGCGTGTCGCTTCAGGTCGTGATCTTCGGCGTCGGCCACAACCCCCGCTATCCGCAGGCGGAGGAAGTGCCCTACACCATCCTGATCAATCCGCAGCTCGATCCGGTCGATGACGTGATGGAAGACGGCTGGGAAGGCTGCCTGTCCGTGCCCGGCATGCGCGGCCTGGTGCCGCGACACAAGCGGCTGCGCTACCGCGGCTTCGATCCGACCGGCGCGCCGATCGACCGCACGGTCAGCGACTTTCACGCCCGCGTCGTGCAGCACGAGGTCGATCACCTGAACGGCGTGCTCTATCCCATGCGCATCCGCGACCTGCGCAACTTCGGTTTCAACGAGACGCTGTTCCCGGGGCAGCAGCTGGTGGACGACTGATTCTTCAATCTTCCTGTGGGGCCGGCTTTAGCCGGCCTTTGCGCAGTCAGGCTTTAGCCCAATAATGGGATGGACCCGTCCCCCCTTTGATCCGGCGACATTGAGTGCGC
>NZ_DAINNK010000073.1:0-25156 GCF_036735925.1 Povalibacter sp. | reverse complement strand
CCTCCCGCGCCGCGAACTGTGTTTACAATGCGGTCGCCGAGGGGGAGTCCAACGAGTGACGGTTCCAATGCAACGTGGAGCCAGGATGGCGACTTCAACACCGACAGTCGAGACGGGGGCGGCGGACGACCCTCATCAATCGATCGATTTCCTGCCGACGATGGCCTGGGTGGCCGCGCCCAGCGGCGGCATCGAATTCGTCAACCGCCAATGCGTTCTCTTTACGGGAGTGCCGCGCGAGCAGTTGCTCGGCAGCGGACTCGGCGACTGCTTTCATCCCGACGATCGACCGCTCAGGGAACTGGCCCGCGCAAGGCTCGCCGAAGGCCAGCCCTTCGAATGCGAATTCCGCATGCGGCGTCACGACGGCACGTACGCCCGCTGCGTCACGCGCGCCGTTCCGGTACGCAACGACGCCGGCGATATCGTCCAGTGGGTCGGTACCACCACCGACGTCGAAGATCTGCGTCGTGCGACGGATGAACTGCGGCTGCAGGAAGAACACCTGCAGCTCGCGCTCGATTCCGCCGATGTCGGTATCTGGCGTCTCAAGCTGCCGGACTACGATCTGACGGCCGACGACCGCACGCGTCGTCACCTCGATCTCGATGCCAATGAAGTGCACGGCTATCGCCCGCAGGATCACATTCATCCGCAGGATTTCGAGCGCGCCCTGTCGCTGCAGATGCCGCTCAGCGATGGCCGTTACGTGACCGAACACCGCGTGCGGCAGCGCGACGGCAGCTATCGCTGGCAGGCCATCCACTGGCGCGTCTATCCGGACGCCGCCGATCCGAACGCCGGCCTGATCACCGGCACCAGCATGGACATCACGGCGCGCCGGGAAACCGAAGCCGAAAGGGAAGAACTGGGCCAGCGTTATCGCATGGCGCTGTCCGCCGCCGAACTCGGCACCTGGAGCTACGACGTCGCACAGAACCTCATTCATCTCGACGACCGCGCGCGGGCGCACTTCGACGTGAATGCATCGACGCTGACCATCGAACACTGTCTCGCCCGCCTGTACGAACAGGATCGCGACCGGACACGACAGCGGTTCCAACGCCAGCTGCAGGAATCGACGCGCAAAGACCGCGCCACCGCTGCCTTCCGGGTCCGGCATGCCAGCGGCGACGTGCACTGGATTTCATCGCACGTGCACGTGACTTTCGACGCTGACGGCCGGCCGGTACGCGTGATCGGCGTCACGCAGGACATCACCGAAACCAGGCGCGCCGAAGAACAGGTGAAGCGCGTGAATGCCGATCTCGAACGGCGCGTGCAGCAGCGCACGGCGGAACTGAGTGCGGCCAACCAGGAACTGGAAAGCTTTGCCTACACCGTGTCGCACGACCTGCGTGCACCGCTGCGCGCCATCCTGGGTTTCTGCGATGCGTTGATCGAAGACCATGGCAATTCGCTGCCGGCGCAGGCGCATGAATATCTGCAGCACGTCATCGACGGCAGCCGGCATCTGGGCGAGATCATCGAAGGCCTGCTCACACTGTCGCGCAGTACGCGCGGCACGCTGCGACACGACGACGTCGACCTGTCGGCGCTCGCGGAGAAGGTGCTGCGCGATATGACACTGGTCGAGCCCGCTCGCCGGGTGACCTGGAGCATCGAACCGGAACTGCGCGTGCACGGCGACTCGCGCATGCTCGACGTCGTGATGCGCAACCTGCTCGGCAACGCCTGGAAATACACCGCCAACCGCGCTGACGCCGCGCTGCGGGTGTATGCGCAACGCACGGAAGCCGAACTCACGGTCTGCATCGAGGACAACGGTGCAGGCTTCCGCATGGAACACGCCGAGAAACTGTTCCAGCCGTTCCAGCGACTGCATCGTCAGGATGAATTCGTGGGACTCGGCATCGGCCTTGCGACCGTGCAGCGCATCGTCCATCGTCACGGCGGCAAGGTCTCCGGTACCGGCCTGCCGGGCCAGGGCGCGATCTTCCGCTTCAGCCTGCCGCTGTCGAACGAACAGACGAGTGCCGCCGAAGAAGAGAAAAAATCGTGACTTCCCGAACCGTGCTGCTGGTCGAAGACAATCCTCACGACGAACTGCTGATGCTGCGCGCGCTGCGCAAGGCGAACGCGCCGGCGGACATCGACGTGGTGCGCGACGGCCAGCAGGCGGTCGACTACCTGTTCCGCAGCGGCGAGTTCAGCGATCGTCCGAAGGGTCTGCCCGCGCTGGTGCTGCTCGACATCAACCTGCCGAAGCTGTCGGGCCTGGACGTGCTGCAGCGGCTGCGCAGCGAACCGCACACGAAACTGCTGCCGGTGGTGATGTTCACGTCGTCGGACGAAGACCGCGACCGCCTGCACAGCTATCGCTGCGGCGCCAACAGCTTCGTCAACAAACCGCTCGAGTTCGCCGACTTCACCACCTGGGCGAAGCGACTGAGCGCCTACTGGCTCGGCCTCAACATCGCGCCCTGACATGCTTTCCGACGTCCTGCACCGGCACCTCCATCGCATCGAATCTCTGGTAAGGAACCGCGCTGCGCCGGATCGGGCCGCGGATCTCGACGATGAGATCGCCGACGCGCTGAAGCAATCCGGCTTCTTCAAGGTATGGGTACCGCAACGCTACGGAGGTGCGGAACTCGATCTGCCGCAGACGCTGCATCTCTATGAGGCCGCGGCCGTCATCGACGGCGCGATCGGCTGGGCCGTCATGATCGGCGCCGGCGGCGGATTGTTCGCCGCGTACCTGCAACCGGCAGCGGCACAGAAACTGTTCGCACCGCCCGATGCCGTCGTCGCCGGTTCCGGCGCACCGGGCGGTCGTGCCGAACGAATCGGCGGCGGCTATCGCGCCAGCGGTCGATGGCGATACGCCAGCGGCGCACGCTACGCCACGATCTTCACGGCCAACTGCGTCGTCACCGAGAACGGTCAGCCCGTATTGAACGACGAGGGCCAACCGCTCATCCGCGCGATGTCGTTCGCGCCCGCCGACGTGACGATCATTCCCGCCTGGGATACGACGGGCATGCGCGCGACAGGCAGCCATGACATCGAAGTGCGAGATGTCTTCGTAGCGTCCGACGACACGTTCTCCGTCTTCACCGATGCCGCACAGGAATCCGGCCTGCTGTATCGCCTGCCTTTCGACGTGCTGACGCAACTGCCCGTGGCGGCCGTCGCATCGGGGATCGCGCGTCACGCGCTGGACGCGTTCGGTGCGCTGGCGGCGAAGAAGAGCCTGCGACAGGGCTCACCGCTGTCCGACAGCGCGACGGTGCGAAGTCAGTACTCGCGAAGTCAGGCGCGCTGGCTCGCCGCGCATCTCGCCCTGCACGCGCTCGCATCGCGTACCTGGGACATGCTCATTTCCCGCGGACCGCCGACCCCGCACGAGCAGGCTGAGATCGCTGCGGGCTGCGCGCTGTTCGTCGAAGAACTCCTGCAGCTGGTCGAGAATCTTGCGCCTCTCGCCGGGATGGACGCAGCCGCCATCGACAGCACGTTTGCGCGGGCTCGGCGCGATCTGCAGACGCTGGCGGCGCATGCGTCCGTATCGCCATTGCTGCATGAACGGGCGGGGCTGACGCTACTGCAGGGCCGATGAGCCTCTGATCCCTCCTCTGCGTAGCGGAGAGGAAGGGACGAATCAGTTGGCCGACATGGCCGGAACAGCATGGTTTACGAGGCGCAGGATGTCGGCCGCCATGGCTCTGGCCGGCGCGCCCTCCATGTTCGCGAGCACGACGACAGCAGATTCGTCCGCGGGAACGTATGCCGAGAAGACGCTGAAGCCGTCGATGGCTCCACCATGCCACAGGACCTTGTTGCCGTTCGTGTCGACGTCTGCCGCAATACCGAATGCGTAGTTTCCCCTGAATGGCGTCGTCATTCTCTCGAGTGAGCTGGCCGAGAGCAGCCGACCGTCAAACAGGCCGTGGTACCAGCGCAGCAGATCGCCCGTCGTCGAATACAGGCCGCCCGCCGAGAAAGGCACGGTCATGTCGAGGTAGTCCGCGATGATCACGCGACCGTCGCGGCGGGCATATCCCTGAGCACGCATGGGCACCACGTCGGCATTCGAATCGTATCCGGAGTGCTTCATGCCCAGGGGAACGAAGATGTTCTTCGTCACGAACTGCGCGTACGGCTGTGCCGATACTCTCTCCAGGATGTACCCGAGAAGAATGTAGCCGGAGTTGCTGTATCTGAAGTCGGTGCCCGCCGGGAAATCGAGAGGCCGGTCGCGAAAGCTGGCGACAAGATTTTCCGGCGTGGTCGGTCGTCGCGCCATCTCGACGAAATCCGGAAATGTCGTGAGGTCCGGGATTCCGGAAGTGTGCGTGAGCAGGTTGAGTACGGTGATGGCGTTCCATGCGGCCGGCGTATCGGGCACGTACCTGCTGACGGGATCCTGCAATCGGATCTTTCCCTGCTCTTCGAGCAACAGGATCGCTGCGGCCGTGAACTGCTTGGTGAGCGACGCCAGGCGGAAACGGGTATCGGGCGAGTTGGGCACGTTCCATTCGCGATTGGCGCTTCCGTACCCCTTGTCCAGCACGATGGTCGCGCCACGAGCCACCAGCACGGCTCCCGTAAAGTCCGCACCCGACACACGCTCATCGATCTTCCCGGCCAATGCACTGCGTTCGGCCGACTCCGCGGCAAGCGCAGGCACCGCCAGGAACGTGACTGCAGTCATCTGCAGCAGCAATGCGTATCGAGACATTGGCGTGCTTCTCATATGCGATCCCATATCCGCGACGTGGAAGCCAGCGTGTTCATCCTTGCAGCGGGAACGAGCGGTAGTCACGTCAGCTTCCAACCCAGAGCGGCCATCACGAGTCGGGCCAGGTTTGCCCCTTCCACTTATGGAGAATTCCGGTACGGCCCCGCCATAAGTCACCGATTGATCTGACCTCCCACGTGAGCATGAGACATGACATCCGCGACCACAGCACCTTTCTGCCTACTCGCGTTCCTCGCAGCAATCGGACTCGCTGGCAGGATTGAAGCTCAAGCCGCAGAAACAGCGACTGTCTCAGGTACGCCGAAGGTGCTGCCGCGCCCCGACTATCAGTTCACAGGTCAGATCGGCCGCACGGTTTCGGATTCCGATCCTGCTCAGTTCCCGCAGCCTGTCAAAGCCCCCGCGAATGCACCGAATGTCGTGATCATCCTCCTCGACGATGCCGGCTTCGGTCAGTTCGGCACCTTCGGAGGTTCCACACCGACCCCGTCATTGGACAAGCTTGCGTCCGAGGGCTTGCGCTACAACCGCTTCCACACGACCGCGATCTGTTCACCGACGCGCGCTGCACTCCTGACCGGCCGCAATCATCACATGACGGCGATGGGCGGTATCGCGGACAACGCGACCGGCTACGACGGCTATACCGCCATCATCCCGAAGCGCACAGGCATGATCGCCGAAGTGTTGCGTCAGAACGGCTACGCGACGGCGTGGATCGGCAAGAACCACAACACGCCGCCGTGGGACATCAGTCCGCGAGGTCCCTTTGACAACTGGCCCAATGCATGGGGCTTCGACTACTTCTATGGGTTCAATAGCGGCCAGACCAGCCAGTGGGATCCGATGCTGTGGGAGAACCATAGTCTGGTGCCCCGCTCAGCCGATCCCAACTACCACCTGACGACGGACCTCGCCGATCACGCGATTCAATGGATCGGCAACATACAGGGAGTGCCTGGCAAACCGTATTTCCTGTACTTCGCTCCAGGCGCCACTCATGCCCCGCATCACGCGCCGCGCGAGTGGATCGACAGATTCAAGGGCCAGTTCGATCAAGGATGGGACGTATATCGCGAGCAAACGTTCGAGCGACAGAAAAAACTTGGAGTGGTTCCCGCGGACGCGAAGCTCACACCCCGGCCGAAGCAGATTCCTGCCTGGAATTCGCTGGAGCCAGACAGGAAGAGAGTTGCGTCACGCATGATGGAAGTGTTTGCCGGTTTTACGGCGCACACGGACTACGAGACCGGCCGGCTTCTCAATGCGCTGCGCTCACGGCCGGATTGGGACAACACGCTCGTGTTCTACATCGTCGGCGACAATGGCTCGAGTGCCGAGGGCGGAATCGACGGCACTATCGATGAAATCTCGTACTACAACGGCATCGCGATGCCATGGCAAAGCGCATTGGCGCACCTCGACGAGTTGGGCGGACCGACATTGCACAATCATTTCCCGGTCGGGTGGGCATGGGCAATGAACACGCCCTTCCAATGGACCAAGCAGGTCGCTTCGCATTTCGGAGGTACGCGCAATCCAATGGTGGTCACCTGGCCGGCGCGCATCAAGGAGCACGGCGGGTTGCGCCGCCAGTTCAGCCATGTGATCGACATCGTGCCGACGATTTATGAGCTTGCAGGCATCACTGCGCCGGACAGCTTGAACGGCGTAGCTCAGGATCCGCTTCAAGGGGTCAGTCTGGCCGCTACGTTCGCCAGTGCGACTGCGCCGGAGCGGCATCGCACACAGTACTTCGAGATCTACGCGAGCCGCGGCATTTACCACGATGGCTGGTATGCCGCCTCTCTCGCCAACGTTCCCTGGGCGCCAAGCCGAACACCGCTGGATATCGATAAGCTTCCCTGGGAACTCTACGATCTGAGCAAGGACTTCTCGCAGGCAACCAACCTGGCGACAAAGAATCCGCAGAAGCTGCGCGAGCTGCAGGAGCTATGGTGGGCAGAAGCAGCTCGCAACCGCGTACTCCCCGTCGATGCCCGCCCGCTGGCCGAGCGCATCAAGCCGGAAGAGATGCCGATCCCGATGAAGGGACTGAAATCCGTTACGTACTACAACGGCGTGGGCGGCATCATGGAGGCAGCAGCATTCCAGTTACCGGGCACCTCATTCGACCTGACCGCAAAGGTTGAGATACCACCCGGCGGCGCAGAGGGCATGCTGTTCACTGTCGGCGGGTACACCGCTGGCATAGGCTGGTACGTGCAAGGCGGAAAGCTGGTGTTCAGCTACAACTTCTTCACCCAGCGCACGCGCATTGTCTCAACTGAATCGCTGCCTTCAGGAGCACAGACGCTTCGCGCCCAGTTCGCCTATGACGGGGGCGGCAGAGGCAAGGGAGCTACTGTGCGTCTTTATAGCGGCGAGAAGGAGATCGCCGAAGGACGCATCGAGCATACGGTGCCTGTGGTGTTCTCCTCGTTCGATGGCGTCGATGTCGGACTCGACCGTGGCGCACCCGTCGACTTCAGCTACAAGCCGCCATTCAAGTTCAGCGGCCAGCTCGACGGTGTGACGGTCGATCTGAAATAGCCAGGACTTGTCGCATGCCCCGACAGTCTGAGCTTGCCGCCATTGGGAACTCGCAAAGTCGCCGCTCCGAACGAATGCCGAAGCAGCATCCAACGATGAGCATCCGAATCATCAACTCCGGCGATGGTCGGCCTGTTCTCGGAGACTGCTTCCGTCTCCTCAGTTGGTCTTGATGATGGTCGGCGGACGCCACTGGCCCTTTACGATCGCTTCGCTCGGGCCGTAGGTACGAAGAGCTACATTGAAGGGCCCTCCTTGGAGACATCGAAGAAACCCCATGAGTACAGCGTGTCATTGTTGGGCGAGCCGCCATCCTTGTAGCTCGCATCGGCGATCATTCTGAAGTGATAGAAATGATTCAACGCGGCATACGGAAATGACGATCCATCCGTGGTCCATTTATGCCGCAGCTTTGCCAGGTACAGGATAGGTGCGGCGTACACATAGGCCTGAACGCCCACTGAGTAGGCGTATTGCTCCCGCCAATCGGCGCCTTGCGCCGCTTCCTGCGCCGACGCTCGCATTCCGAGCGCCAAGGTCATGACGAGAAAGAGCCGAAGGATGCCACCTATGAGACCGGCCTTTGGGCTGGAGGGCTGAGCAGATTTCCCGTTCGACTCTGTTCTCATCTACGTCACCACGGAGCTGAAAGTTCGTCGAAGTATCGGAGCCGCGCGCTCCAATTCAAATACGGAATTTCGACACCAGGGAGCACGGGACGCACCCATGCAACCCCGTCACGCCTCCTCGATCGGAAACGCCGTCATCCCCCATCCGCCCGCACGCGGATTGCCGGCGAGCGCCAGCGTCACGCGCTCGCTGACGATCAGGATCGACGGGCTTTCGGCGAGACGAAACAGGTCGAAGGCCGCCGCTTTCTTTGCATCGATGACCAGGCTCTGGAATCGCGCGAAGGGAACGCCGCCGGGCGTCGGCAGGATCGCGGTGGCGCGCGACTTCGACATGTCTGCTGCCGCCACGATGCCGATGACATTCGCCGCGTGGTAGTCGGACCATTGCCTGCCCGATTCGTTTTCGATCACGGCGTCGTAGAGATCGAAGTTGCGGACACCGGCGCCGCGCAGCAGTTTGACGAAGTCATGCGACCACAACGGGATGGTCATGCCCTCGAAGCCGCGCGGCGACGACTCCTCCGCGAAATTGGAGCGGAACAGCAGCGGAACCGGCGGTTTCCCGACCAGCGGCGCTCCGGTGATGAACGTGTCGTCGAAGCCGGGAATGCCGGATTCCGCGAGCACGCCCGCACGCGCGTAGATATCCGGTTTGAGCCTGTAGAACATGTGGGGTGCGATCCTAGAGCGAAACCGGCGCCGATGCGGGGGCGATCTGCCCCCGATCGGCCTTCGGATGGTTCTCGCGCTCCCAGGGTGTAGTGCGCGGACGACCTCGCAGCGTCTTCAGATTCTCCGGCCGTCGAGGAGTTGGCGCCGCTAGCAGGGATGGATGCTGCGGCTATCGTGGGAAGCGTGTCGCTGATCGAGCATGACCGCGCTCGACACCAGAAATACAAGCCGCGTTATTTGCCACCACGCGCCGCCTTGTCCATCACCACTATCATTTCCCCGGCCAACTCACGCAGCCTGGGCGGCAGGGCGAGGAAAGTGTCGATGGCTTGCCGGTCACTCGCGCTGACGTTGTTTGCGCTCACGCTGCGCTTCTGCTCGTCATTGCGGCGAAAGCCCGAATCCGGTGACTTCTTGCTCTTGCCGAAGCGCAGCTCGTGTGGTTCGACACCGAACAACTCGGCCAGCACCTGCAACTTGTCCTGCTCCGGCAAGGCTATGCCGCGCAGCCATTTCGAAGCCGTGGAAAACGCCACCGACCTGCCTTCGTAGCGGCTGTTGAACAGCTTGTGCAGTTGCCCCGGCTTGGACGGATAGCCTTTGGCTTCCATCGCTCCCTTCAGCCTCCCGGCGAATGCTTTCTTCTCGTCATTCATGCACCGCAACGCTACGGAAGCGGCAGATGCGCTATTAGCTTTTCAGGCTCATCCAAGTTAGCTTATTGGGCTTATTTGAGCCTGATAAGCCCATGCCCTCACTCAACTGGATCGGCAAAGACGCTGTGGAGCGTCACCACAAGGATGTTCCGTATCGACTGCTGGAGCCGGTTCCGGCGCTATCGGCGGGTACGGGCAGTGGCAATCTCATCGTGCAGGGCGACAACCTGCACGCGCTCAAGGCACTGTTGCCGCGCTACGCGGGCCAAGTGAAGTGCATCTACATCGACCCGCCGTACAACACTGGCAACGAGGGCTGGGTTTACAACGACAACGTCAACAGCCCGGAGATCCGCCGCTGGCTGGGAGAAGTGGTCGGCAAGGAAGGCGAAACGCTCGACCGCCATGACCGCTGGCTGTGCATGATGTATCCGCGCCTGGTGCTGCTACGGCAGTTCCTGTGTGACGATGGCGTGATCTTCGTGTCCATCGACGATGATGAATTTCATCACTTGCGTCTCTTGATGGACGAGATCTTCGGAATCAACCGCAGGCTTGCTACGTTTGTTTGGCGCACCGATGGAAATTTCGACAATCAGGCGAAGATCAAGAACTGTCACGAGTACGTGCTGGCGTATGCGATAGCACCTGACAGGTTCCCGCACCCAAAGATTGTCGATCCATCTGTTGGCGCTGGAAGCAAACTGAACCGCAAAACCATTCAGAACACGATTATCAAGAATGGGCCAAAGAATCCCGTAAGCGACATCGTCCTGCCTGCTGGCTTTCCGGCAAGCGTGAGAACAGCCCGCATTGCCGCGCGACGTGATGCATGGCCGCACTATTCATCCTCAGCCACCATTGAGAACTACGCACTTGCCAACGAGGTATGCGTTTCCAGTGGCTGGTCGTCGAAGTCCATCCTCGAAGATTTCATAGCGGCGAAATTCGAGCCTGTCGAAGATTCAAAGGGGCAAAAGACACGTTTCGTCATCACGGCGACCGGTGCAATCGAATCGATCAAGATTCGTGAAAAGGCAAGCCATGTCGTGAGCGTGGTAAGCGGTGTTGGCAGCACGCAAACTCAATCCGCCATACTGGAAGAGATGGGCTTTCAGTTTCCCTATCCGAAGCCTGTCGATATGGTCAAGTATTTCGTCTCGATGATCGACGGCGACGGTTTCATCGTGCTGGACAGCTTTGCTGGCAGCGGAACCACGGCCCAGTCCACACTGAAATTGAATGCTGAGGACGGCGGCAGCCGCCGCTTCATCCTCGTCGAACTGGACGAACACATCGCGCAGAACGTCACCGTCGAGCGCGTCAAGCGTGTCATCAGCGGCTACACCAACACCAAGGGCGAACACGTCGCCGGCCTTGGTAGCGGCTTCCAGTTCTGCACGCTGAGCGAAGAACCGTTGTTCACTGCCGATGGCGGCATTCGCGATTCGGTCAGTTTTCATGATCTCGCTGAGTTCGTGTGGTTTTCAGAAACCGGCACCGGCTTGCCCCCGGCCCAACCCTCCTTCGCTCGCGGAGGAGGCAGCAAGAAGCGGTCGCCGCTCCTGGGCATCCACAACGGACGCGCGGTCTATCTGCTCTACAACGGCATCCTCGACGACCTTGCCATCGACAGCGGCAATGTCTTGACCGGCGTAGTGCTGGACAAACTTCCGAAACACGACGGCCCGAAAACCGTCTACGCCGCCGCGTGCCGATTGGGCGCGCCGCGCTTGCAACGCGAAGGCATCGTGTTCAAACAAACGCCCTATCAGTTGCAGGTGTCGGTATGAGCGCCTTCGCCGCAAAGCAGTACCAGCAGGCCGCGCTGCGCAGCGTGGAAGCTTACTTCCGCAACTGCCACGCGCTCGGCAGCCCCAGTCTGGCCTTCACCGCAACCACCGAACAACTGTGGCAGCACGGCATGGCCTACCACAGCGTTGAAGGCTTCGCGGCAGATATGCCCTACTTCTGCCTGCGCGTGCCCACCGGTGGCGGGAAGACCTTTCTTGCAGCCAAGTGCGCAGCACTGATCAACATGCACCTGCTAAGAACCGAATACAGCGTGCTGCTGTGGCTGGTGCCGTCCAAGGCCATCCGTGACCAGACACTGAGACTGCTGAAAAAACGCGACACACCGCTGCACACCGCATTGGCCGACGCTGGCAACGTCACTGTGCTGGATCTGGACGAAGCAAAATCCATCACGCGCGCGTCGCTTGAAACCAGCACCGTGGTCATCGTCGCCACCGTGCAAGCCTTCAACCGCGAGGAAAAGGACGGGCTGAAGGTTTATCAATCCAATGGCGCGTTGATGCCGCACTTCGAGAACCTTGCGCCGGAACAACGTACCGGCTTGTTGACTGCAACGGACAAGGAAACCGGCGAAGCCACGATGTCGTATTCGCTGGCGAATGTCCTGCGCCTGCATCGCCCGTTCCTGATCGTCGATGAAGCACACAACAACCGCACCGAACTGGCGTTCTCCACACTGGCCAAGTTCAACCCTTCCGGCATTCTGGAACTGACTGCCACACCGGATACGGAGAAAACCCCGAGCAACGTGCTGCATAGCGTTTCTGCCGTGGAACTGAAAACGGAGCACATGATCAAGCTGCCGATCCTGCTGGAAGCCGAAAGCGACTGGCAGAAGTGCCTGGCCTACGCAGCCGACAAGCGTGAGCAGTTGCAGACCGTCGCTGATGCCGAGCAACACAACGGCGCGGAATACCTGCGCCCGTTGGTGTTGATACAGGCCCAGGCGCGCAGCGCAACGCGCGACACGCTGCATTGGGAACGCGTGCGCAAGGAATTGATCGAGAATCAGGGCATTCCTTCTGAATACATCGCGGTGGCGACCGGAGAGCGCAACGAGCTTGTCGAGATCGATGCGCGATATCCGAAAGGCATCGCCGATGAACGCTGCCCGGTGCGCTTCGTCATCACCCAACAGGCACTGGCCGAAGGTTGGGATTGCCCTTCCGCCTATATCCTCGCAAGCCTCGCCGGCACCCAATCGGAAACGGCAGTGGAGCAGTTGCTCGGACGCATCCTGCGCCAGCCCGGCGCAATGGCGCGCAACACGCCGGAACTGAACCAGTCACATGCCTATGTCATGTCATCCGATTTCACCGCGATCGCCAGCGCCTTGCGCGACCGGCTGGTGCAGGGCGCGGGCTTCGAGCGCAAGGCAGTGGAAGAGTTCGTGCGTGCCGGCAATCCCTCGCAAGCGCGCTTCGACATGAGCGCACGCCCCGGTCGCATCGTGGTTACGCCAGTGGCGGTGCCGCTGGCCACCACACCCTCCATCAAGCAATTGCCGAAACCGCTGCAACACAAGGTGGAATGGGACAAGCAAGCGAAGGAGCTGGTCATCCGCCAACCATTGACGATCGAGGAAACCGCGCAACTGGCCGAAACGGTGACCACGCCGGAAGAACGTGCCGCCATCGTGCAAGCCGGCGAAACCAGCCGCACCACGGCGGTGGAAGTGCGTCTATGTCCCGCCGACACCGGCGAGGTGTTGTCGGTGCCCGCTCTGGCCTTGCAGGTCCAAGGCGAACTGCAATTCTTCGACGACCCGGAAGTGCTGGACTATCCGTTCAACCTTTCCGGTTACGACGCCAATCCGGGCGCGGAAGATTTGCAGGCGCTGGGTCTGGCCGACCGCATCGCCAGCGGCGGCCGCATCGACGTGAGCGATGAAGGCAAGGTCAAGTTCGGTTTCATCGCCGATCTGCAGCGCGACTTGGGTTCTGCCTACAAGCCCGAGCACTGGGACGAAGTAAAGCTGGCTGCGTGGTTGTGCCGCAATCTGCCGGATTCGGGCATCACCCATGCATCCAAGTGGGCTTTCGTACTGCACTGGTTGCGCAACCTGCTACAACAGCCCGGATGCGATCTGGCTCGCGCGAATCGACAGAAGTTCCTCATGCGCGGCCTGCTGGAAAGCCGTATCCGCGAATTGCGCCGCAACGCGGTCAGGCAGGCATACCAGCAAGTGCTGTTCGGCGAGGATGCGCGCGCACGGGTGAAGGTCGGTGGCGAGTTCAACGTGATCTTCAACCCGCAGGCGTATGCGCCCAATGCCGACTACACCGGAAAATACGGCGATTACGACTTCCGTCACCATTACTACGGACGCATCGGTGATTTCGACAGCCGGGAAGAATTTGAGTGCGCGTGCAAGCTGGACCAATTCGCCGCGCAGGGCCGCATCAAGTTCTGGGTGCGTAACCTGGTCAACAAGCCTGGCTGTTCATTCTTCCTGCAAAAAGCCGATGGCCGCTTCTTCCCGGATTTCATCTGCCGCTTGCCGGACAGCAGAATCCTGGTCGTCGAATACAAGGGCGGTCAAGGCTGGACTGATGCGCAGGACGACCGCGACATCGGCAACCTATGGGCGGAATTGTCCGGCGCGCAATGCCGCTTCCTGATGGTGCGCAACAAGGATTGGGCGCAGATCGAAGCGAAGCTCTGAAAGCGAAGTCGCTGGATGCCGGGCTGACCAGCCATTCGGCTGTTCGCGTCGCTGCATGCAGGATTCGAGGATCAGGATCACGCATCGGGCGGCGTGCATTTCGGCTCAGCGGCTGCCGAAACGCACCGGCGGACGCCAGCTGAACAGATCCACGAATTCTCCAAACACCTGTTCGCTCAGCCGGCGCGCCGTCGTGCCATGACCATGCGTGTCGCGCAGGATGCGCTCGACATGATGCTCCGGTCCCGCCGCCTCGATTTCCGCGCGGTACTCGGGCACGTGCAGCCAGCGCTGAATCAGATGCTCGTCCGCTTCGAGATGGAACTGCAGGCCGTAGGCGCGCTCGCCGTAGCGAAACGCCTGGTTGGCGCAGGTCGGCGTGCTGGCGAGATGCACCGCGCCGTGCGGCAGATCGAACGTATAGGCATGCCACTGGAACACGTGCTGGCTGCCGTCGAAATGCCGGCACAGTCGATCCGACTGCGCCGCCGCGCTCGGATGAATGCGATACCAGCCGATTTCGCGCACGGGATTGGGACGCACGTTCGCGCCCAGCGCCGCCGCCAGCAGCTGCGCGCCGAGGCAGATCCCAAGCACCGGCATGTCGCGGTTCAATGCTTCGCGGATCGCCACGATCTCGGTGAGCAGGTGCGGATGGCGTTCGGTCTGGTCGACGTTCATCGGCCCGCCCAGCACGATCAGGCCGTTGTAGCGGCTGACGTCGGGCTGCACCAGCGGCTCGCGGGCGAAGTTGATGTAGCGGACGCGGAAGCCGCTGCTGCGCAGGAACGGATCGAGAATGCCGAGCGGTTCTCTGGCCGAATGCTGGAAGACGAGAAGTTTGCGCATGCGCCTGCACGATAGCAGAGGCGCGCCGCGTCTTTGCCGTCAGCGCGGCGTCAGGTCCGGCACCGGCACGTTGGGATCGGACGCGCTGTGCTCATGCTGCAGCGGCAGGGAGAAACCGAACAGCGCGCCTTGCCCCGGTTCCGAGCGCGCCCACACCTCGCCGCCGTGACGCGTGACGATGCGCTGCACGATGGCCAGTCCCACGCCTGACCCGGGATATTCCTGCGCGCCATGCAGGCGCTGGAAGACGCCGAACAGCGACTCGGCGTAGCGACCGTCGAAACCGATGCCGTTGTCCTGGATCTCGAAGATCACGCGATCCTTCTCCTCGCGGCCAGTGATTTCGATCCGCGGCTGTTCGACGCGGCTGCTGTACTTCACCGCGTTGTCGAGCAGGTTCTGCCACACCTGCAGCACGAGTCGTGCATCGCCGCGCGCCGCGGGCAACGGACGGACGGCGATCGACGGCGGTACCGACGAGGCATACGCGGTCTGCGCATGACTCGCCGCCTCGGCGGCGAGCGCATTCATGTCCAGATCGCTGCGCTCCAGCGTTTCGCGACCGCAGCGTGCGAACTCGAGCAGGTCGTCGATCAGCGTGGACATGCGCAGGATGTTTTCGCTGATGCGCGCCAGATAGTGGCTCGCCCGGCTCTCGCCGTGCGGCGCCAGTTCCTCGCGCAACAGGGTCGAGAAGCCGTCGATGGCGCGCAGCGGTCCGCGCAGGTCGTGCGACACCGAATAGGAGAATTCTTCCAGATCCTTGTTGGCCGCACGGAGTTCGGCCGTCTGCGCCTGCAGATGCCGGTTGAGCGAACGGATGCGCTGGGTCGCACGCCGCTGCTCTTCCACCTGCTGCTGCAGTTCGGTGTTGATGCGCGCGGTGCGATCACGTTCGTTGCGCAACTCGGCGACCAGCGCTTCGTTCTCGAACGCCGTGCGGATCTGCTGCTCGATCGATTTCGTCTGCCGGTTCGCGATGACCAGCATCACCGGTATGTAGGAAAGGAAGGCGACGCCGAGAATGATGCGGTCGCCGCCCATGAGTATCTGATTGATGGCATACGGCGCGATGAACGGAATCAGCAGCGCGGCATAACCATGCCGCACCGGCGCCTGCGAGCCGATGCCGGAGGACGACGCACCGATGAAGAACACCGCCACGATGACTTCGAGCTGCGGATCGCGCGGCAGCAGCCAGGTGCCCGAGAGCGACCACACGCCACCGGCCACGGCCGCCAGCGTCAGCATGAGCGTGCGCCAGCGGTGCGTTTCCTCCGCCGTGCGTTCGCGCGACAGATAGCCGCGCGCCACCCGCCAGCGGACCAGCGTCACGGCCATCAGCAGCACGTACCACGCGATGCTCGCCCACCAGCCGTGGCGCGTATGCGTCAGCCAGACGAGCATGGCACCCGCGTAGGTGCTGCCGAACAGCGGTGAAGTCGTCAGGCGCGACATCAGCGACACCTGCTCGACGAGCACGCGCTCGTCGAGTCGGCCGGCGGGATGGGCTGCAGTCGCTGCGGGATCGGTCATCGTTGTAGTTCCGGTGCGCACGGCGCGCACCGTCGCGGCAGACTCGCGAGCGGCGATTCCCCTGTCAATGAGCATTCTCCGGCTGCGTTCGACACGGCTCGCGAGCCGTGCGAGCGCATGCGCAACTTCGCCCCCACCCCAGCCCTCCCCCGCTACGCGGAGGAGGGAGCAGAAGCGACCGGAATTCCTCAGCGACCGCCCGACTGCGTGATGCCCGCGGCGCTCAGGCGGAACGCCAGCTCGGCCGACGCGATCGACGAGGCATAGCCGTCTTCCTGGATCACCGTGACGCGGCCCAGTGCCGCGTTCACCACGACGCCCTTCAGATCGTCGACCCAGCGATGCAGCACTTCGCGCGCGCGCAGCAGCGACGCTTCATCCACGGCCGCGTGGCCCGGCGCTTCGAGTTCATTGCCGAGTTCGATGATGCGCTCGGCCGTTTCCTGGATCTTCTGTTGCTTCTCGGTGCTCATGGGAATTCCCCGTGGTTTCAGCCGTTGCGGTTCGGTTCAGGTGGCGCAGCGCGTTCAGCGTGCGCGTCTGACGGCGAGCACGCCGTCGCCGATCAGACGGGTCGTGAAGCCCGCGGTCTGCAGACGTGTCGCCACTTCGTTCGGCACGTCGCGTCCGCTGGTCAGCCGGTTCGGCGTGCCGGTGTAATGGAACAGCGGGCCGTTGCGGCGCAGGACTCTCGCCAGCTGATCGTAGAAACGCTGCGAATACAGTTCGCCGGCAATGCCGAAGCGCGGCGGGTCATGCAGGACGGCATCGACCGAACCGTCCGCGATCTCGCCGATGCGTTCGGAGATATCGCCGGGCGTCACGGAAAGGCGATCGTCATCCGTTTGCGGCGACCACGGGTTCAGCGTGCGCAGCCACAGCACGTCGGGATTCTTCTCGAACGACAGCACGCGCTGCGCCTGTTCCTGCAGGCACCACGCCGCGAAGTAGCCGAGGCCGCCGCACGTGTCGAGCACGATCTTGCCGCGCGGTTTGATCAGCGCCACTTTGCGACCTGCATCCTCCCAGGGCGACACCTGCGCCGTCGGCAGCATCTTGATGCCGTCGATCTCGAACGTCGGTGCGCCCCACGGCGTCGGCACCAGCTTGATCAGCGAATTCGTGTAGCGGGCCACGGGCTCGAATGAGGTACTGGTCCAGTGGTAGATCGTGCGGTCCTTGCAGGCATCGAGGTACGGATAGCGCTGGCCCTGCCATTCCCATGCGTCTGCAGCAATCGACACCTGCGTCGTCGTGCGGTCGAGATCGAGAGAACAGGCGAGCGTTGCCGCGCCGCTGCGCGCAGCGGCGAGCAATGCTTCGTGAACGGGCAAGGTGAGCAGCGGACCCATGGATACGCGCGAGCGTATCAGACTCTTCCTGTGGGGCCGGCTTCAGCCGGCCTTCTGCAGAGTCAGGCTAAAGCCTGACCTACAGTCGGAAGCTCTTCCTGTGGGGCCGGCTTCAGCCGGCCTTCTGCAGAGTCAGGCTAAAGCCTGACCTACAGTCGGAAGTTCTTCCTGTGGGGCCGGCTTCAGCCGGCCTTTGCAGCTATGCGCCGGGTTCTGCGGGAAGCTCTGCTGCCGCTGCCTTGCTCTCCGCCGGCCGCACCTGCCAGCCGCCCTTGCTGGTGTAGTGCGGATTGACGCGCGCGACGACCGTGCCGGCCACCGTCGTTTTTCCCACTGCGGCGAGTTCCGGCATGGTCGTGTACATGACCAGATCGCCGCGCTCCAGGCGCGGCACCTTGTCATCGATCATGGTGCTGAAGCACACGTGCGTGAGGTCGGTGCGCGCGAGCAGTTCGTTCAGCGTGCCTTCGGGAATCGTCCTGTCGTCGGGATTGGCGATCTTCACGCTGCACATGCGCCCCTGCACGCCCAGCACGACCGCGAGCACCGCCCTGCCGTCCTTGAGCGAGCAGTCCAGGTGTTCGCAGGCATATTCGAATGCCCCGGCATTGCTCTCGAAAGTTTTCGCTTCGGCCATCTCTTCGACTCCGTCTCTCTGCTGGAGCGGGATGCTAGCCGATGGAGCGAGTCATGACAGCGGGTTTCGCGCTGCCTGCGCGTATAATCCGCGCCCCCTGATTTCCCATCGCGCCATGAACGAATTTCCTCCCTGCCCACAATGCAACTCGCTGCTCACCTACGAGGATGCGAATCTCTACATCTGTCCCGAGTGCGCCCACGAATGGCCCAGGCATGCGACGGTTGCGGAGGATGAACCGCCGGCGGCGATCCGCGACGCCGTGGGCAATGAGCTGCACGACGGCGACAGCGTGACCGTGATCAAGGACCTCAAGGTCAAGGGCTCGTCGCTGGTGGTGAAGATGGGGACGAAGGTGAAGAACATCCGTCTCGTCACGGGCGATCACGACATCGACTGCCGGATCGACGGCATCGGTGCGATGCAGCTCAAATCGCAGTTCGTGAAGAAGGCGTAGGAACGCCTCAGGGATTCGAGCCGCTCGAACTGAAGCCGGCTCCGTTCGGACGCCGAAGTGGCCATGTCGCATGGCTCCTCGGGCCGATGAACACACTCATCGCTTTCTCGACACTGCGCGCCACTCGAATCACGCAGGAGATGACGATGAAGTGGCCCGTGACGGCGCTGGCATGCGCCGTGTTTTCGATGAGCGGCTGCGGCAGCGATTCGCAGGAGGCGCCGACGCCTCCGCCCGCGAGCGAGCAGCCTCCACCCAACACCGGACAACCGCCACCAGCGAACGGCGGACAGACCGGCAACGTCGGCGATCTCACACCGACCGCCGTCGGCGCACCGCTCGGCGCAGCAGTCAGCAAGCAGATCGGGACGGAGGGCGGCGAACTCGCGACGGCCGATGGCGCGCTGATCGTGATCGTTCCCGCCGGTGCGTTCGCCGTCGCGCAAACCGTATCGATCCAGGAAATCACCCGCTTCGCGCATGGCGCGAAAGGCCGTGCGTTTCGCATCCAGCCGGAAGGGCTGCACACGACGGCGCCGATGACGCTGCGCTTTCGCGTTTCGGACGATGACCTCGCCGGCACCACGCTCGATCTGCTGACGATCGGCTGGCAGGACGATACCGGGCGCTGGCATGCCTATGCCGCGCCGCAGATCGATACGGCCGCGCGCACGCTCTCGGTGCCGACGCGGCATTTCAGCGACTGGTCGATGATCGCCGGCGCACAGATAACGCCGGCCCGTGCGATCGTGCGCACCGGCGAGAATCTGCCGCTGCAGGTGATCAGCTGTCGGAAAACCGGGCTGCCGCCGGACGGCGAACTGGAAATACCCACCATCGGTTACGACGACTGCGAACCCTCGCCCATCGCGTCGTTCAGCACGCGCAACTGGGCGGTGAACGGCGCACCCGGTGGCGGCGGCAGCATCGGCACCGTGGTCGCCGACGCAGACCGCTGGTCGGGCAAGGCGACGTTCCATGCGCCAACGACGAAGCCACAGCCCAACGTCGTGGCCGTCTCCGCCGAACATCGCTTCGACGACGGCAATGGTCCGCACCAGCTGCTGGTGGCGAACGTCACCCTCGTCGATGCCAACGCCACCTGCGACGGCATGGGCGCGGTGAAACTCTTCGACGTCGATGTCTCGCTCGACGACTTCAGCTACCTCGCCACCGCGGAGCATCGTCGCCACGAGGGACATCACGCGGGCCGGCTCGTCGGCAAGCTGACGAAGATCACGCAGGGCAACCTGCCGTTCGACGTCTGGATGTCCACCGAGGAGCCGCTGCGCGACGGCTTCGTGAAGATGCACGACTCATACATATACGAGCCGCCGTCGGGCGACGGCTACAGCGGCACGGTCGTGGCGGATGGCATTCCCCACGATGCGCCGAATGCGCCGAGCTTCGTCTCGCTGAAGCTCGACTACTCGACCTGCACATTCGATCTGTTCGCCAGCTTCACCATCGTCGGCACGCTCACTCACGACGGCGAGAGCGTCGAACAGCCGATCGGCATGGGCGGGCTGTATCTCTACGGACAGGCGATTCCGCCGGAACAGCTCGGCACCGATACGCTCGACGGACGGGCGAAGGTGCAGGTGTCGACGGATACGGAAATCACCGGCTACGTGCCCTTCCAGGAAGCCGCCGTGGAATGGCAGATGAGCGGCGAGACCTGGGCGCGATGGCGCATTGCGCCGCGGGATTGATCCCGATCTAGCGACGTGGCCCCTCATCTTCCGGCTGCCACGGCCGCAATTCCTCCGGGCGCTGGCGCACATACGCCAGCACCTGGCGGCGTTTCTCGGGACCGCGGCGGCCTTCGTCGCCGCTCGCTTCCTCGCCGAAGAATTCGGGCATGCGGTCTTCGATGCGTTCGTAGATGCCGCGCCAGAGCTTCTTGAGACCATGAATGGATACGTCCAGCGGTCCCATCAGTGCTTCGTCGGAATCGTCGAACAGGGCGAACCACAGCAGGCGGCGCTGCGATGCCGAGAATCCGAACAGCGGCGCCTGATGCTCGAAGGCGTTGCGCGCAGGAGGACCCGGCATGCGCTTCAGGGCGCCGGCGCGCGTGAGTCCGAAGAGCGCCGGCCGCTGTTCCGGCAGCAACGCGGCCAGCGACGCTTCATCGCGGAATTGCAGCCGCTCGAAACCCGACGCCATGGAAAACGGTTCGTTGCCGGCGCTGGTCTCGTAGTAGATCGCCTGCGGGTTGTAGCCGTCATGAAAGGTACGGAAGGCGTCGTTCGCCATCGCCATGGTCCGCTGCGCCTGCGGCTGCAGCAGATCGTGACCGCGCAGGGAGAAATGCATGATGAACATGTCGAGGTCGCCGCGCGCGCTGGCGGCGCCGATCTCGCGGTCGCTCATGAGAGCGAACTCGTCGTCGAGCAGTGCGCGGTACACGCGACGCGTGAGAAACGCCGCGGGCCGGTCGTGCATCGACAGCGCCTGCGTGAAGGCGCGCGGCAGGATCATGGTCACGCCCCAGCCCTGCACGCGCTGGGCGGCCGGTGCGGCCACGTCTTCGAGCACCGCGCTGATCATCGAGGGTTCCTCGAGCAGCTGCGGCCACAAGGCCGACAGCGCGCGCGCCATCGACTCGTCGATCCCCAGCCAGGGCGGCAGCAATGTCAGGCATTCCGCGAGATCGCGGTGCGCGGCAGGCCGATAGCGCAGTCGTTGGTTCGTGCGGATGCTCAGACGACGATCCTCCGCACACACGCGGGTGCGCGGATTCTAGCGGATGGCCGCGACGTCTTTACAGGCGCCCGGCACGCAGCAGTTCCGTGAGTCGCCCCCAGGTGCCGTAGGCCTTCACCGCCTGCTGCAGCACGCTTTCGAGCGATGCCGGTCCGTTCGCATCGAGGAAACGCGCACCGGCGCGCGTGTTGAGATAGATGGCGTGCGCGTCCAGGCCGTCGCGCTCCAGAAAACCCAGGGTCACCAGCGCATCGAGCAGATCCGGCGCGGCCTTCGCTTCCAGACCGAGCGCGCGGCAGAGCTGGCCGCAGGTGCGCGGCCCCTTGCCGAGTTCCGTGAAAACGCCGAGTTCGACCGCCGTCAGCAAGATGCGCGATACGCGGAACGCAAATGCGGTTTCCAGGATGCGCTGATCCGCGGCGCCTTCCGTCAATGACATGCACGCGCCCAGGCGGCGGCCTGCACCCGCGAGTTGACGCCGAGTTTGTTGAGGATGTTGGCGACGTGGCGCTTGACCGTGTGCAGGCTCAGCGAGAACTGGCGGGCGATCTGCTTGTTGCTGTCGCCGGCGGCGATGCGGATCAGGATCTCGCGTTCGCGCAGCGTCAGCAGACTGGCGAGGTCGGCGGTCCGTTCGAGCGACGCTGGCATCGCAGTCCCCTGCAACAACTGCGGCAGCAGGCGGTCGAGTGTTTCGGCCAGCACGCGCCGCAGTTCCTCGCGAAGCTGCAGCCAGGAATCCGCCGGAAGATTCGTCCGGCGGGAATCCACGAGCGTCGCAACGTGCCAGGAATCCAGGCTCATATCGATTCTCCCCATGTTCGATTGGGCATGGCTCATGCCCGATGGAAGGGATGCTAGGAGAGGCGACTGCGGCGCCCAATGCTCTAAAAGAGACGGGCTCTAAAAGAGACCGGCGCGGTTCTGGGTCGATCGACTTCGTCTGATCCCCTCCTCCGCGAAGCGGGAGAGGGTCAGGGGTGGGGCCTCTTTTCTTACTGTGGGGCCGGCTTCAGCCGGCCTTTTTTCAGAAGTCAGGCTAAAGCCTGACCTACAGAAATCCCCCCATCTGTCCCCCGCTGCGCGGAGGAAGGGACGCTCGATTCGATCTCATCTCATCGTTCAGCGCCAGCGGCTCGAAGCCGAGCAGGACTTGCCTTCGACCTCGCCGTCACGTCACGCTTGCGAATGGCTTCAGGACTTGCAGCACTGCTCGATGACGTCGCGGCGATCGCCAAACTGGCCGCCGCTTCGCTGGACGATGTGACCGCCGCGGCCGGCAAGGCCGGATCGAAGGCGGTCGGCGTCGTGGTCGACGATGCGGCGGTGACGCCCGGCTATGCGATGGGCTTCACGCCCGATCGCGAATTGCCGATCGTCTGGAAGATCGCGCTCGGTTCGCTGCGCAACAAGTTCCTGTTCCTGCTGCCCGGCGCGTTGCTGCTCAGCGCCTTTGCGCCCTGGGCCGTCACGCCGATCCTGATGCTCGGCGGCGCGTATCTGTGTTTCGAGGCCGCCGAGAAGATCATCGAGGCGCTCGCCAAGACCGCCGGCAAGGTCGACAAGTCGCCGCACGTCGAGGAACTCGCGCTCAGTTCGACGCAACTGGAACTGCAGAAGATTTCCGGCGCCATCCGCACCGATCTCATTCTGTCCGGCGAGATCATGGCCATCGCGCTCGCCACCGTCGCCGATCGGCCGCTGTTGATCCAGGCCGGTGCGCTGGCCCTCGTGAGCCTGTTCATCACGGTGGGCGTCTATGGCGTCGTCGGACTGATCGTGAAGATGGATGACATCGGCGTGCATCTCGCGCAACGCGACTCGGCCGCGGCGACAGCCTTCGGGCGCGCGCTGGTCAAGTCGATGCCGCGCGTGCTGCAGGGACTGAGCTTCATCGGCACGGCCGCCATGTTGTGGGTCGGCGGCGGCATTCTCGTGCACGGGCTCGAACACTTCGGACTCGACCTGGTGCCGCACGCGGTCGAACACCTCTCCGAAATCGCCAGTCACGTTCCGGGCATCGGCGCCGTCACGGGATGGCTGACGTTCGCGGTGGGCGCCGCCGTGGTTGGATTCGTGGTCGGCGGTGCGATCGTCGCCATCGTGCATCTGGCGCCCAGCCGCCGTCACTGAGCCCGGGATACATGCCGTTCGAGATTTCCCAGCAACCGGATCACATTCGCATCCGCCTGACCGGCAGGGTCAGCGCCATCGACCTGGACGATCTCGCGCGCGAAGTGCATCGACTGGAGGACGAGCGCGGCCCGGTGCACAAACTCACGGACCTCACTGGCATGGATGCCGTCGATGTCGCCTATCCCGAAGTGAGCGATTTCGCCGACCGGCGGCGCACCCGGCCCATGAAGGCGCCGGTCCGCTCGGCGATCGTCGCCAGCCGCCCGCTGCAGATCGGGTACGCACGCATGTTCCAGACGCTCAACGACAATGCCTTCGTCGACATCCGCCTGTTCACCAAGGTGGATGAGGCGCTGCAGTGGCTCGCGGAGTCCGTCATCGTCGACACTGCGAAAGACGGCGCGTGAAGACTGTGCTCGAACTGACGCGAGCGCTCGCCGCAGGGACGATCACCAGCCGTCAGCTCGTCGAGCACGCCATTGCCGCGATCAGGAATCCGGCGGGCGAAGGATCGCGCACGTTCATCGCCATTCACGCAGACGAAGCGCTGGCTGCCGCGGACCGGATCGATGCCCGGCGCCGCGCCGGCGGAAGCCTCCCCGCACTGGCCGGCGTGCCGATCTCGATCAAGGACAACATCGACGAAGCCCACATCACGACGCTCGCGGGTTCGACGGTGCTGATCGACTCACCTGCAGCATCGTGCGATGCCGGCATCGTCCAGCGTCTGCGCGATGCCGGTGCCATCATCATCGGTCGCACCAACATGACCGAGTTCGCGTACTCGGGTCTCGGCATCAACCCGCACTACGGCACGCCGCGCAATGTCTTCGATCGCGCCGCGGAACGCATTCCCGGCGGCTCTTCATCGGGCGCTGCGATCTCGGTCACCGATGGCATGGCAGCCGCAGCGATCGGGACGGACACCGGCGGATCGGTACGCATTCCAGCGGCGCTGAACGGGCTGGTCGGATTCAAACCGACCGCGCGGCGCGTCCCGCTCGACGGCGTATTGCCGTTGTCGACCACGCTCGATTCCGCGGGGCCGCTGGCGAAGACCGTCGGCGACTGTGCGCTGCTCGACCGGATTCTCGCAGCGGACACCGATGCGGTTGCGACACCGCTGCCGCTGCGCGGCCTGCGCGTGGCGGTGCCGCAAACCGTGTTCCTCGATGATCTGTCCGAGAACGTCGCCGATGCATTCGCCGCGGCGTTGCGCCGGCTGTCGGCCGCCGGCGTACAGATCGTCGAATCGACCATGCCGGAGTTCGCGCATGCGGCCGAGGTCAACTCGCGCGGCGCGCTCGTCAGCGCGGAAGCCTTCGCGTGGCATCGCCGCTGGATCGAAACGCATCGCGAGCGCTACGACCCGCGCGTCATTCTGCGCATCCTGCCGGGCGAACGGATTTCGCCGCAGCAGTACGACGAATTGCTGCAGCGACGCGCGCGCTTCGTGGAGGAGATCGACGCGATTGCCTGCGGCTACGACGCGCTGCTGATGCCGACTACACCCGACACCGCACCGGCCATCGCCGACGTGGTCCGCGACGATGCGTCCTATCTGCGATTCAACGGCCGGATGCTGCGCAATGCGTCGGTCGTGAATGCCTTCGACGGCTGCGCGCTGTCGATTCCCTGCCATGAACCCGGCAGCGCGCCGGTTGGGCTGATGATCGCCGGCATGGGCAATGCGGATCGCAGGGTTCTCGGCATTGGATTGGCGGCGGAGGCGATCGTGTCGCTGTGGGGCCGGCTTTAGCC